>NZ_JAUBQQ010000020.1:0-87778 GCF_036701335.1 Microcoleus sp. Pol12B5
ACACTGCTGCAAGTTGCTGCGACTGGGGAGGTTTTGGCTCAGGTTTTTGGTGCTGATAATTCTATCACTGCTCTGGACTTTCTCACTCTTTATCCTTGAAAACAAAGCCCATTAAACAGCGTGTAAGGTTCCATTCATACAGCACCTTACCGCTGTTTATTCAAAAAATCTAATCCTAAAAAAATAGCTGCGATGCTTCCTGCTACACAAATTTCTCGGTTTTTTATTTTTAACAAAACTTCAGCAATAGGAACTAAAACTACTTCAATATCTTCTGTAATATCTAATTTTATTTTGCTAGCAAGCTTGACATTTTTAGCGAAGTAGAGGTGGATAGAATTGGTGTCTTTTACGGGGTTATCATATAAGGTTGCTAGTTCCAACAATTCTTCAGCAACATATCCCGTTTCTTCGGCAAGTTCTCTGGCGGCTGCCGATTTCCCGCTCTCTTCAGCAGGATTGAAAGATCCAGCAGGCAGTTCCAGCAAAATTTCGCCTACTCCGTGCCTGTATTGGCGCACTAATAAAAGTTCGTGCTGCTCTGTTGTGGCAAATACAAGGGCGATGTTGGGTCGAACATTAACAAAAAAGTCGTCTATAATTTGTCCGCTTGGCAATTCTATTTCATCTTGTCTAACCTGACACCACTTGTTGTTAAGAACGAAGCGCGATCGCAATAATTTCCATTTAACTAAATTTTTCATATCGCAATAATGCTAAACTTTCAGCGTCATCCGAACTCAAAATTTTCCCATCCATAATCTATTTCAAATCAAAAATTTCACTTAGCCGCCATGCCATACAAAAAATTACTCACCCGATTTGGGGAAGACTTACAAAAATTGACTGTTAATTCTCTACCAGCGGGATTGTTTGCGATCGAGTCACTGGGTCTGAGTCTAGCAGTCGTCGCCGCAGTTGCAGCAGTGCCGACAACACTGGAACCAGCAAATGCTTCTACAGTGACAAGTTGGCAATTCGATCCGGCGACAAATCAGCTAGAAATTACTCTCCCAGAGGGAACAACCCCCACATATTCTCTACTCAACCCGTCTCAGATTGCTGTGGATTTGCCCAATACTGAGATCGGAGTAGATTCAACTCAGCTATACCCGCAAGGCAGAGTGCGTTCTGTGGGGGTGAGTCAACTTCAACCGGGAACGGCGAGAATTCTGGTCAATTTGGCTCCAGGAGTCGGTTTCAGCGCAGGGCAAGTTCAATTCCAAAGAAGCGGGGTAGAAAATCGCTGGGTGTTGCGTCCTTCGATCGAACCGACTCCAATTATGGAAACTTCCGAAACTCAGCCGCAGCCTGCAATACAAGTACCGCAAAACCAGCCGCCGATTGATTCCAGGTCAATTAGTGCCCCAGAGGTCGATCGACCTGAGCCTCCTACTGCCCCGAATCCCGCTACAAATTTTTCGCCGCGGTCAACTTCAAATGACCAAATCCGGCCGCTAAGAGTGCCTTTAGTCAATGTTCGCCTTGACGAACGCCGTGGGGTAAAAGCTGCTGCTGTACCCCGCCTAGATCCTCAACAAACGGCTGCTGCACCCCAACAGCGGACGCTTACCTTTGGTGAACCGCTTCCTCGCGCACGATCGAATGCTCCTTTGCAGGCTGCGACTGGGGCGAATGTCTTGTTGCCGGCGGGCACGGAGCTCAGTTTGCTATACCTCGGCGATCGGGCTTTGCGACTGCAAGCGAAGCCCAGCCGAAAGGAAGTGCTGCTCCTGCAAGGGGGAATTCTCGACGGTCTCGGTAATACGATCGTACCTGCTAATACGCCGGTCATCGGTCGGTTTGAAACAACGAACCTCGGCAGTCAATTTGTGGTCGAAGGTATTAGTCTCAACGGCCGCAATATCCCTCTCTTGGCTCGCTCCGAACCCGTGGGCGGCCGCCGGCAACAGCCGACCGATCGCAGTTTGTTGCGAAATACTGGTATTGGTGGCTTAGCTTTGTTCTTGCTGAGCGGCTTTTCTGGTATCGGTTTGTTGGCGGGAGCAGCCGGTGGTGTTGCTACAACTTACGTCGCTGCTCCACAACCTGCTACGATTCAACCCGGCCAAATTTTGCAAGTTCAGTTAACGGAAGATTTCCCCCAGTTTGATTTTTGAAGGAAGAAGGAAGAAGGAAGAAGAAGGAAGACTTTCTTCTTCCCTCGAATCTCTTAGTTCAATATTTTCTTAGAGCAGTTTTCCATCCTATGAAACAAAATAAGGACTTAGGCAAAGCCTAAGTCCTACCGCATATCTGTAATTGACTCAACTGAAAACCGCTATATCGGCGATTTAGAAATTTTGACCTTCACTGGTTGGAGCTATCGATCCCGGTTGATTGAGGAACAGGTTTTTAGCGCCGTCGTTTTGATAGATACAGTTAATTTCCGGTTGAGCTTCCAGGGGGCCGGTGAAGCCAAAGGTGTTCATGCGATTTTTGCAATCGCGCACTTGGTCTTGGCTGATGAGTTTTCTTTGTTCTAGAATTGCCCAGTTATTGGTTCGCAGGACGCATCCGGGGCGCATACTCGGCTGCGAGATGTAGACGTTGAAAGGGTTGAGGGTGACGTAGAGGCGCATATCTGTCACCATCGCGCTTGCTCCAAACTGCACGCAAAGTTCTGGGTTCGGGGCGCTGCGATCGATAAATTCGCGGGAGGCTACGTTCTCTGGGCTAATTGTAGCGGTGGAGCTAAAGGCAATGCCAATGCCAATTCCCAGAATAAAGACGGCTGTTAAAATCCCTAATGTGGCGGAATTGAGGAAAGAGGGTTTGCCGGACTGAGGTTGACGCCGCGACTGTCCGCCAAAGGAGCCGGAGTAATCGGAGTCTTCATCTCCTCGGGATGGGTCGCCGCTGAATCTGTCGTTGTAGGATTTAGGTTTGCGTTTCATATAAGGTTCCGTCAGTTCTGGAGACTCAACAGGTAGTAGTTTGTTATTTTTAACCGATCGCGCCTTTCTAATATTATGGCGCTAGGAATGTGGTTGCGGAGGGCCCAGGACACGCCCTGTGGGTTTGGTGTTGGGTTCACAGCTCGCGATCGACCCAGGGGCTGCCTTGTCTGAATTTTCAGATTTCAATAAAATAGCTGAAAGTGAGATAGTCTTGCACAGCGGAGGAATCCGGCTCAAGATTGTTGACAAATTTTAACATTTTACAAGTCAGGAGGTATAGATTAGTGTCTGTCGAAATTATTCAAAAGCCTTCCACAGTCCGCAAGCTTGCACCGCGCTACCGCGTTCTGCTGCACAATGATGATTTCAATCCTATGGAGTACGTGGTGCAGACTTTGATGGCGACGGTACCGAGTCTGACTCAGCCACAGGCGGTAAATGTGATGATGGAAGCCCATACTAACGGGATGGGATTGGTGATTGTTTGCGCTCTCGAACACGCTGAGTTTTACGCTGAAACGCTCAATAATCACGGGTTGAGTAGCAGCATTGAACCTGACGATTAGAACCTGACGGTACTGCAACGGATTCGCGTAGCCGGTTTCAGACTCATACCGTCCTCATACCGTCAACCCTCATACCAAAAAGCCAAGGGTTAGGCCCTTGGCTTTTTGGTATATTTAATCCGGTAGATATGGAAATTTGAAGAGGATAGGTTTTTCGGAACGGCCGGAAGTGGTTCGGAGCTAGGTGAGCTCTCGCGCCAATTTCAACTCTTCAATCTCAAATCTTTATCAGAGGAAATTAATAACGTCCTCCGCCGCCGCCCCCTCCGCGAGCAAATTTTCCAGGGCCACCGCCGCCCCGGTTGCCGCCGCCCCGGCCACCTTCATCTTCGCGGGGCTTGGCTTTGTTAACTTTGAGGTCGCGACCCATCCACTCTGCTCCGTCGAGAGCAGCAATCGCTGCATCTTCTTCTGCATCTGTGGACATTTCTACAAAACCGAAGCCGCGGGGGCGACTGGTTTCTCTGTCGGTAGGTAGATGTACCCGCTTAACAGTTCCGTATTCGGCGAAGACGGTGGTGATGTCTTCTTGGGTAACTTGGTAGGATAAGTTACCGACGTATATCGACATGAGGAATAACTCCAAAATTTAGACAGTGCGAAGATTTCAGTTTCGGAGAGTCCCCTGCCGATACAGAAGGGCAAGTTTTTAGACAATTCTGTAGCAATGAACAAAGCCTGCAACTGAATCTGATTCACACTTGGTACTTTAACATAGAATAATGTCTTTTGAGTAGGTTTCAGGAGTTAATTAAGTTGTTCTAATCAAAGGTAAAACTTTTAGGGTATTCAGAAACCTGGTCGATCGGCGTGATGTTTTGCCTGCATTGGAAGCAGAGAAAGTTATGCCGCGCCCTCTCACCGCAGGAAAGATACATCCACCTTGCCAAAGTTGGTACTCAAAGCTAGGTTTACGTTTTCTAGGGCTTTGACTAACCACACCACGCCTTCTCGGGTACTGCATTCGTAATGACCGAACAAAATTGCCAGTCGCTTTTCTAGGTAGGGCTTGACTTTGCCGCAAATTAGTACGATTTTCAGCAGCAAACCTGTGGTTTGGGTCGGCCCGAGGTTTGAGATCAGGTCGATGAAGACAAAGTGGTTGGGCCGCACAGGACTCTCTACTACTAAAAAGTTCAATAACTGGCTGCAAGTTCTGATCATTAAAAATTCGTTAAAATTCTGATCATCGCTGTGGGGCAGGGTATTTTGTAGTTGCTTATACAATTTTTCGTTAAACAGACGTTTGCCGTAGCGATCGTCGGTGACAGAAGAAATCAGGTATTCGTACAAGTCGTCTTTAAAGGATCGGTAGGACTGATAGGTGCTGGCGTTCGCCGTGAAACGGCCCGCTAGCTGTCTGTAGGTATCGGCTCCTTCTACTTTTCCGACAAATTGCTTGAGGGCAAAGAATAGTTCCGGGTCGGTCAATAGGGTAGGATTTTTTATAGGCTGTATATTTCTGCCGAAGGAAAGGGAGGTTTCCCGACGCGCTATGTGAGCCTTTCTCACTTGGTGGGCGACATATTGTGAGAGGTTGATCTCAAATTGCTGCTGCTTTTGAGCTTGGATTTTTTTAATGATCTTTTGCTGTTCGTAGGTGCTGTCGTCGCTGAGGAGGCAGTGTTTGTAGAGGTAAGGGTAACGGGGAATTAAGGTTCCGAGAGCTAGGGTAGCAGGGGTTTTGCTGTTGCTGCTATCTTCATTGCTGTGAGTTATGACTTTGGCTAAACGTTGGAGGGTGAGGTACTGTTCGCTTTCGGTAAATTGATTGACTAATTGGGGGATGGAGCCTCGCCCCCGCGATCGATTGTATCCAAATAATATTTTGGGCGCTTCTTCAAACACAGCGATCAATTCAGGGATGGCGGCTTGCTTGCTGGGGTATGTTTGCCAGCGGTTGATCAGGATGTGGCAGCAGCGGTTGAGGATGTATTTGAATTCTTGTTCGGCGTGTTCTGAGCGTGCTATTTTATCGAGTGCGTCGGCGATCGAGCGATCGGGATATCCGGTACCCTGGATAAACAATGCGCGAAAGCGGCTGATGAGTTCGGCCGGCTGCTCTCGTTGTACCAACTCCAGCCAATGCTTGTAAAGTAGCTGTTCTTCTTCGTGGCTTTGTCTGTTGTAGTCGTTCACTGTGGATTAACCCTCCGAGGCTGGGGCAGGAGCTTTCAGCGCTATTAGCTTGATGAATTGGCAAATGAATCGCAATAATTGAGTCAACCAAGCTTCTCGCCGGCTGAGACTTATGGGTAGAAGCTGTCAGCAGCTTAAGCCGGTCGATATTTTTTGCTTAGTTAAACTATTTATCAACACCAGCATGACATGAATTGTTGGTAATTAGCAAGGCCTTAAATCACCATCGACTGTGTAAAGTATTGGTAAAGATTGTGGGTGGGTACGCAATAATTTCTTAGTGGGCAGACGATTTAGTATTAGGATGATCAAGGTCAATCCTGATCCGCAGCCCGCTGTTAGTTAAATTTGAGGTTGGGCGGGGTAGAATTAGCTGTGAAAATAATTATTTGAAATGTGAGTGCTGGTTATGGTTTGTCGTGTAAGTATCGCCCAACTATCTAAAATTTTAAGTGTACCTTTGCCTGCTGTGTCTGAGGGCGTTTTGACAGCTTTAGGGACAGGTATTGCCACAGATACGCGCACTCTTGAGGGGGGCGAAGTATTTTTGGCACTGCGGGGAGATAATTTTGACGGGCATCAATTTGTGGCAAAAGCCAGGGATTTGGGGGCGATTGCGGCGATAGTCGATCGAGATTGGCAAGAGGCATTGCCTAATTTTCCGCTGTTGCGCGTTGATGATACTTTAAAAGCTTATCAGTCGATCGCCCGCTGGTGGCGTGACCAATTCAGTATACCTATAGTTGCTGTTACTGGGTCTGTAGGTAAAACTACTGTTAAAGAGTTAATTGCGGCGCTTTTGTCAACGACGGGAAATGTTCTTAAAACTCTATATAACTACAACAATGAAATTGGCGTACCAAAAACTCTGTTGGAGCTTTCACCGACCCACAATTATGCTGTAATTGAAATGGGGATGCGCGGGAGTGGCGAAATTGCGCTACTGTCGCAAATTGCGCGTCCTACTGTGGCGGTAATTACTAATGTAGGAACGGCACATATCGGGCGATTAGGATCGGAAGAGGCGATTTCTCAAGCTAAGTGCGAACTGTTAGCCGAAATGCCTGGGGATAGCATTGCTATTCTCAATCACGATTGTGACAGATTAATCGCAACTGCGGCCAAAGTTTGGCAGGGAAAAACTTTAAGTTACGGTTTAGAAGAAGGCGATTTGTGCGGAGAATTGCTCAACCATGATACAATGTTAGTAGAAGGTATAGAATTGCCACTGCCGCTGCCGGGACGACACAATGCTCTAAATTATTTGGCGGCTTTGGCGGTAGGAAAAGTTTTAGGTATTGATTGGGAAGCTTTAAAGCAAGGTTTGTCTGTGCAGTTACCGGATGGACGGGCACGCCGCTACGATTTGCCGCAGGATATTGTGATTCTGGATGAGACTTACAATGCTGGTTTAGAGTCGATGTTGGCGGCCCTGAGACTGTTAGCAGATACTCCTGGAAGGCGCCGGATTGCGGTGTTGGGAACGATGAAGGAATTGGGCGATAGGGCGATCGAGTTTCACCGACAAGTGGGAAGGGCGGCGCGAGAGTTGCAGCTTGACGCTTTGTTTGTTTTTGCTGATTTTGAGGAAGCGGCGGCGATGGCCGCGGGCGCTGCGGGTTTGCATTTTGTGGAGATAGGAGATATTACAGCCAAGGATGGGCGGGAAGATTTAGCAAAGCGGTTGTTGGGATTTGTCGAAAATGGCGATCGGATTTTATTTAAAGCTTCTCATTCAGTTGAGTTGAATCGAGTTGTGGAGAAGTTTAGGGCAGATTTTGCGGGGGAGTAATAGAAAAGAAATTTTGGGGATTTGCAATTATCCGATCCCTTCTAGTCGATGGTCGCCTCAAACTCACGTTTCGATCGCTGATGCGTAGGGTAAGATGCCCATCCGCACCTAAGTCCCGATGGCTCAATATCCCGATCGCTCTAACGGCTCGATTTCGATATCGGGCTCGATCTCAATTATTGAAATTTTGGCATTTTCAACTACTGTATTTCCCATCATTGTATTGTGCATTGCCTCAAACTTAGATTCATCTTTAGCAATTCGTTCGTAGTGCAAAATTACGTGATAACGCTTTTCAATCGGCTCTCCCGAATCCGAAATTTCCACCGCATCCCAATCTATATTTTGAGAGTCTTCGGCTTGCTGGCGGTAGCGAGAGGCTAAATTTTCTAAGGCGATCGCGATCGCGTGTTCTTTCGTTTGTCCGTAAAAATTCATGGTATCATTGGGGCGATCGCTCAGAGATGACGAAATCTGACAAAGATACTGCCCGTTTGATTGAGCGGAAACGTCGATCGCAATTGTACCAGCAGTGCGATCGGGATTTATTTGAGTCATAAGCTGTTCGGCATTTAAAAGACAATAGTAGGGTGCGTCAGTCCATAAGCGTTTCCCTTGTCCAGTAAATATTCTAACTGACGCACCCTACAAGGCTGAAACTCACCACAGCACAGGTTTTAGGAGCAGGGGAAGCATGACCTATTTCAGGATATGTCGAAAAAAAGCTAAAATATCGATTAGTTTTCGTTGGACTTGTCATGTCGGAGAGCAAATATGAGTTCAGTTGAGGAAACCGAAATGTCAGAAATCGTTGACTTGCCACTCATAGGGTCTGCTGAACAATATCTCTTCTCAGTCGAAGACAATCGAGAGCGTGCTGATAAGCTAAAAGAATTACTTAGCCCTAAGCTTAAAATAATCATTAAACAAGCTTGTGACCTAATTCACCAAGTTTATGGCACAGATGTACTATCAGATTATCGGATATTGACTACACCAGCTCATCGCCTTGAAGCCAAAAAAACCCAGCCCTACAAAATAGCAAGCGCTGGCTTGACTATAAAAGGAAAAGGTTGGTATTTTCAACAGAGATTAGAGTGTACTTCTTATAGTTTAGTTGTGAAATTTTTTGGATTAAGAGGGCTAGAAAGCAATCCGATTGTTCACGTTCTGAAAAACCATTTAGAAGATGTTACTAGGATTTTGAAGCATGGTAGATATATTATTTCCTCTAATAATATTGCACCGGAAAAATATGGTAAGTTTGAGTATGAGGAGTTCATTAACAGACTGCAATTAATTCATGAAGTAGGTTGGAATGGTACTTGTATTCAGAGTCCATCCCTAGTTCTTCCTATTAAAGACCTAGATGCAGCTCAGCCAGTGATTAATAACTTTGTCGAAATCTTTGCTATCTTTCGTGCTGCATCAAATGTGTTTCTTGGTAAGGAAGACCGTTTTGAGGACTACCTAAAATGTTTGAGGGATTGGCAAAATCCGCTTCAGGTTCAGGAATCTGTAACTACTAGATTGTTTCCTGATGAAGTAGATGCAGTACAAACATTTCGTGAGGGGGCAGTAAGGCAAGTTTCAGTCAATGCCTATGAACGAGAGCCTAAAGCTCGGCAAAAATGTATTGATTATTACGGTTCAAGTTGCTATATTTGTGATTTCGATTTTGGCAAAACTTTTGGACAACCAGGAAAAGGTTTCATTCATGTTCATCATCTAAGACCCCTTTCAGAAATTGCAGAAGAGTATGAAATTGATCCTATAAAAGATTTGCGTCCTGTTTGCCCAAATTGTCACGCTATGATTCATCGTAGTTCACCACCATTAAGTCTTGAAGAAATCCAGATGTTGTTGAAGTCAGCTCGTGATTCAACTATCTAATATGTTTTGTTGACTTATTCTAACCCAATACGGTTCAGTTAAAACTGTTTATTCCCCGGAGATCCCCCTAAATCCCCCTTAAGAAGGGGAGTAGGGGTTGACTTTGAGTAAGTTCTTGTCCCCCCCTTCTTAAGGGGGGCTAGGGGGGATCGGGCTTAACTGAACCGTATTGTATTCTAACCGATAGTTTACAAAAATTAGATCCCCGATTTCTTCAAAAAGCGGGGATCTAATTTTTCTGTTTGACTCCAGATAGCATCTACCAGGAGTCAAATACATTACTTCGCAGCTTGACGTTCTTTTGCCGCCTTAATCACTTCTTCAGCGATGTTATTCGGACAAGGAGCATAGTGCGAGAAGGACATTGAGAACTGTCCGCGCCCAGAGGTCATAGTACGCAAATCGCTAATGTAACCAAACATTTCGCTCAACGGCACATCGGCCTTGATCCGTGCTCCTGTTTGGCTTGTTTCTTGAGATTTCATCATCCCCCGGCGGCGGTTGAGGTCGCCGATCACGTCGCCCATGTAATCATCTGGAGTGAATACATCGACATTCATAATCGGTTCGAGCAACTGAGGCCCGGCTTTCGGCAGAGACTGACGATAGGCCGCTTTGGCAGCAATTTCAAAAGCCATTGCTGACGAGTCAACGGGGTGGAAACCGCCTTCTAGAAGCGTGAATTTCAAGTCTAGGCAAGGGAATCCAGCCAAGACGCCTTTGTCGATGCAGCTTTCAAAGCCTTTTTCGACTGCTGGCCAATATTCTCTCGGTACACTACCACCAGTCACTTTTGACTCAAATATGAAGCCACTTCCAGGCTCACCAGGCTCGATCACGTAGCCGATTTTGGCGAATTGACCGGAACCACCTGATTGCTTTTTGTGGGTGTAATCGTCTTCGAGGCGCTTGGTAATCGACTCGCGGTAGGCTACCTGCGGTTCGCCGACTTCTACTTCGATGCCGTGGGTGCGCTTGAGAATGTCTACTTTGATGTCGAGGTGTAACTCGCCCATCCCTTTGAGAATCATTTCGCCGCTTTCTTGATCCGTCACCATGTGGAAGGATGGGTCTTCTTGCACCATCTTGGTGAGGGCTGCTCCCATTTTTTCTTCGCCGCCTTTTTGTTTCGGTTTGACCGAAATCGAAATAACGGGATCGGGGAATACCATCGGCTCTAGGGTTGCGGGATTTTTGGGGTCGCAAATGGTGTGTCCGGTGCGGACGTTTTTCATGCCGACGATCGCCACAATGTCCCCGGCTTGGGCCGATTCAATTTCTTCGCGAGAGTTGGCGTGCATTTCCACCAAACGGCTGATGCGCTCGGTTTTGCCTGTGGCGGTGTTGAGTACGGTGTCGCCCTTGGACAGAGTACCGGAGTACAAGCGTGTGAAGGTTAGAGCGCCGTAGCGATCGTCCATGATCTTAAACGCGAGTGCCCGCAATGGCCGGTTGGGATCGACGATCGCAAACTCGCCGGTTTCCTCGCCATCGAGATCGACTTCTGGCTGCGGTGTGACTTCCATCGGGTTTGGCAGGTAGTCAACTACGGCATCTAGAACCAACTGCACGCCTTTGTTTTTAAACGATGAGCCGCAGTATGTGGGGAAAAATGCCCGATCGCGAGTACCTTTGCGAATACAGCGCTTGAGGTCGTCGATGCTCGGTTCATTGCCTTCGAGATATTGTTCCATCAGAGTGTCGTCTTGCTCGACGGCCAGTTCGATCAACTGTTCGCGCCAAGTTTCGACATCATCGACCATATCGGCGGGGACATCTTTAATTTGATAGTTCATGGGATCGCCGGAATCATCCCAGATCCAGGCTTTGCGGGTCAGCAAATCGACTACGCCGCAAAACTTTTCTTCTATACCGATCGGCAATACCATTACCATCGGTTTAGCGCCAAGGATTTTATCAACTTGCTTGACAACGCGGTAAAAATCTGCACCGGTGCGATCGAGCTTGTTGATGTAGATGACGCGAGCGACTTTGGAATCGTTAGCGTAGCGCCAGTTGGTTTCAGATTGCGGTTCAACTCCACCCGAACCGCAGAACACACCAATGCCACCATCAAGAACCTTCAAAGAACGGTAAACCTCGATCGTAAAATCGACGTGTCCCGGAGTATCAATGATGTTGAGCTGATGATCGTTCCAGAAGCAGGTGGTAGCAGCGGACTGAATCGTAATACCGCGCTCTTGCTCCTGTTCCATGAAGTCAGTAGTCGCCGCGCCTTCGTGAACTTCACCAATTTTGTGGATTTTGCCTGTCAGTTTCAGGATTCTTTCTGTTGTGGTGGTCTTGCCAGCATCTACGTGGGCGAAGATGCCAATATTTCGATAACGAGTGAGATCTTTCATAATTACTGTTGAGATTAAATTCGACGAACCGTCGGCGACCACCTGCAAGCGTAACCAGCGAGGAATCAATGTTGCCTTAGGCGCCAGTACAGGCTAGATTTCCTTTCCCCTGTTTCTGGCAGAACTATCTTAATTTTGACACTTTCCCGTCATTCCTGCGAAGGATTTTTGGTTTAATCAGTACGGGAATCCTTACAATTCATAAAAATACCCTAGACCAAGGGAAAAATTTTCTGTGAAAGTTAGGTTGGGTTCAGAAAGTAGGTTGGGTTGAGGCAGGCGTACCCAACAAATTCGTGTTTTTGACGCTTCGCTCAACTTGATATTTTGCACCATTGTCAGCAAAACGGTATAAAGCGGGTTTTCCTGACAAAAAACCTAATATTTTACGTGACTTTGTGGCAAGAAACCCGGTTTCTGACATTAAATAGGTAGGTGCAAATAAATCAGCCTACGGGGAGAGGGTGCGTGAGTGCAGCAATAAACAGCCGGCTTTGATAAATATTCGCTTAACCGGCCACTACAAAATATTATTAAAAACCTCGTTGCTGCGTCCAAAACTATCTAAGTCAAAATCGACCCACTCATCATCCGCTGATATCTCCGCTCCAATTCATCCCGCACCACCGGCCACTGATTCAAACTTTCATCATTCTCAATTACCATTTGAGCCGCCGCCCTCGCCAACTCCAAAACCTCCTGATCCTCCACCAAACTCGCCAAAGCAAAATCCGGCAAACCCGACTGCCGAGTTCCCAAAACCTGGCCCGGCCCGCGCAATCTCATGTCCATTTCTGCAATAAAAAAGCCATCTTGAGATTGTTCTAAAACCTTCATTCTCTGCATAGCTTCCGCCGTTTTGGAACCGGGCATTAACAAACAATAAGAACGGTTGCTGCCCCGACCAACTCGACCCCGCAACTGGTGCAGTTGCGACAGTCCAAAACGCTCAGAATTTTCAATCAGCATTACCGTGGCATTCGGCACGTCTACTCCCACCTCGACCACAGTAGTAGATACTAAAATATCCGTTTCTTTGTCTCGAAACTTAGTAATTGCGTCATCTTTGTCGGCACTGCTCATTCTCCCGTGCAGCAAACCCACCTTAAACTCAGGAAATACACTTTTTTCAAGTTTCTCTTTTTCCTCAATTGCCGATCGCACGTCCAACTTTTCCGACTCCTCCACCAGCGGCAGCACCACATAAACTTGACGCCCGCTCGCCACTTCCCGCCGAATCAAATCGTAAGCTTGAATGCGTTCTTTGGCAGACAGTACAGTGGTTTGAATCGCCTGCCTACCGGGGGGAAGTTCATCAATTTGACTCACATCTAAATCCCCGTGCAGCGTCAGCGCCAGCGTCCGGGGAATGGGAGTTGCCGTCATCGTCAAAACGTGGGGAGCTTCGCCTTTTTGCTGCAATTTAGCGCGCTGGTGCACACCGAATCTGTGCTGTTCATCAATTACCGCCAAACCCAATTTATGGAAATTCACGGTATCTTGAATCAGCGCGTGAGTTCCCACTAAAACAGGTAATTCTCCGGTTTCTAATTGGTTGTGAATTTCGCGGCGCTTTGCTACTTTTGTGGAACCAGTTAATAGTTCAACAGACAAGTGCATCAAGTTAAACCAACCTACCAATTTGCGGTAGTGCTGTTCTGCTAAAACTTCAGTCGGCGCCATTAAAGCCGCTTGATAACCGGATTGAATAGCTGCTAGCATTGCGACGACGGCTACTACAGTTTTGCCGGCACCGACATCGCCTTGCACTAATCTGTTCATCGGTTGCGACGAAGCTAAATCGTTGAGGATGTCGTTAATTACTCTTTCCTGAGCATTAGTCAAGGCAAAAGGCAAGATTTCATAAAAATGTTCGATCAATTTGCCAGTAGGAAGGATGACTGCACTAGCTTGAGCTTTCCTTTGGGTTTGGCGGCGCTTTAAAAGTCCTAATTGCAGGTAGAAAAATTCGTCAAAGACTAAGCGGCGGCGGGCGGCGGCCAAACAATCTCGATCGAGCGGAAAGTGAATATTAGTCACGGCATCGGCTAAACCCATTAAACCGTAACGCTCGCGCAAATCTTCCGGTAGCGATTCTGGCAACATTTTTGCCGCCGGCATTGCAGCCAAAATCGATCGCCTCACCGAACCAGCATCCACCCCCTCCGTCAGCGGATAAACTGGTATCAGGCGGCCGACTTTCATTGATTCGATCGCACCGCCGGAGTCGTCTAATACTTCTAACTCAGGATTTTCTAAAGTAATTCCATATTTACCCTGCTTCACCAACCCCGAAGCTGCCAGCACCGCACCTGTACAATACTCGCGCTTTTTGAATTCTTGCCAGCCGCGATTACTGTAGCGAGGGCCTGCAAAAAAACGACTAATTTTTATCTCTCCGGTGCGGTCTTTTAAAATTACTTCTAATATTGTTAACTTCTTATTTTTGGGACTAGAAAAGCAATTGCAGCGCTTTACTTCTGCGATTAAAGTGACAGTTTCCCCGGCTATTAGCTCGCGAATTTGTACTTGCTTTGCATAGTCGATGTGGTTGCGCGGATAGTAGTAAAGCAAATCATATACAGTGTATAAACCCAGTTTGGCCAAGCGGTTGCCGTTGGCGGGGCCGATGCCTGTGACGCGGGTTAACTGTTGGTCGAGAGTCAGGCTTGGCGGTGGGGGTGCTGTACTCAGGGGTACTGTTCGGGGAACGGAAAGTGCTGGGGCGGTTGGTTCAGAAGCGTTAGCGTTTGCGGGTCTGACTTGTGCTACTTGTTCTGGCTGGTGGCGAGTTTCTTGTTCCCAAACTTGCTCCATTTGCCTGAGAAAACTGACCGTAATGGCGATCGAATGTTGGCGCTGTTCGAGATCTTTCTGAGGGTAGATGTCAAATTCAGCGGCTAGTTGTCTAGCTCGATCGCGCGAAGAAGCCGCCACAGAAGCTGCCAACTGTCTCAAACTCAGGCCCAGAAACTCGCTGAAGCGGTATTGACTGCCTTGGATGTCGTTAAATCCGCGATCGGCTTCTACTGAAAGAGCTTTTTGCAATCGCTGCCATTCTGGTTGATTATTAGTCATCAGTCATTAGTTATTAGTCATTAGTTATTAGTCATTAGTCATTCGTCATTAGTCATTAGTCATTAGTTATTAATCATAGCTCAAGAATTCCCGACAATTACCTACTGAAAATTACCTACTGTCAACTGCCAACTGACAACTAACAACTAACAACTGTCAACTGACAACTGACTAATCTTCAAACCAACTTGATCGCCAAGCCGACTCAGCCTCCACCACAGCGAGTTCCCGCTGCTTTTTCTGATAATCGCGGCCCAGGGAGTTCAACTTTACAGAGAGGTTACGAATTTGCTGGCGCCAAGCCGAGGTTCCCGCATCGGCAAACTCTATTTCCGATAGCCGCAGTTTAATCGCTGTAATGTGCAGCGCCCTACTACCAAAGGTTGCTGCCGCCAATTTTCGCGACGCTGATGAGGCATCGGTTTCAATGATTAAGTTTAATAAGTTAGGCGGCCCGGCAACACTATCGCCGGAGGATTCAGCTTGAGAAGCAGCTTCTAGAACCGGTTCTGGCAATTGACTCGGCAAGATTCCCGACTGTTGCAGCAAGCGGTTGGTGTCGCGAGAAAGCAGCTTGAGTATATGGACGATCGACTTTTCAATACTATTTTGCCAGCGTGCCAAACTTTCTGGGGAATTGGCACTTGGCAATTGATAATTGGCCAATGAAAATAGATAGTTAATGGCCGAAACTTGGTTTTTTTCCTTTTCGTCTTCTTCCTTGTCGTCAGCTTCGTCTTCCTCTTCTTCGTCTTCTTCTTCATCGAAGTCGTCTTCGTCTTCTTCTTCCTCTTCCTCTTCCTCTATTTCTTCATCTGCTACTGATTCAGTCACCAGCGATCGCAATTTTTCCTCCGAGGCCGCAGCCAAAGCCTTTACAGACTGCTGCATTTTTTGTCGCCCCTCGAAGGACAACTTGAGAAACGACTCCGGTACTGCTTGAGTGCAAAGGTGATAGCAAGCCAAAATTAACTGCTGTCGCACCGCTTGTCCCAACGCAGTTAAATAACCTTCGTAGGTACTGCGAAACTCCAAATTCAAGGCTGCTAAAGCCTCTTCGAGTCCTGCCAAATCTTGCTCTATTCTCTCTTTTGGTCGCACCATATGTCTCGTATAAAATTAAAATAAGCTAATCCACTTTTAAATTCCATGGTCAAATAAATTTTCACTTTTGTGACGTGGGCAGCAGATCCCGCCCTCAACAAAAAATTTAAATGCACAACAGCTTAAGACTTACGCAAATTTTCACTTTTTACGCTGTCTGTAGTAGTAAGGCTTGCAGGGATCAGCCTACAAATATAGTCTGTCCATAAGTCCTATAAAAATTAAAAATTAAAAATGTAAAAAATTGATTTTTCACATTTTTAATTTTTAATTCTAAATCTTAATTGGGGATTATTGAACACCCATTTGGGCTGCCACTTCATCGGCAAAGTTAGCTTCTACCTTTTCAATGCCTTCGCCCAAGACAAAACGCACGAATCGGCGCACTTGGATATTTTCTCCAATTTGGGCGATCGTTTGTTTCACCAACTCTTCCACCGAGATATTCTGATCTTTAATAAAAGGCTGATCCATCAAAGATAACTCTTTCATGCGCTTCTCAATCCGCCCTAGAACAATCTTTTCTTTGATGTTTTCCGGCTTATTGCCCAAGTCATCTTTGCCCATTTCAATTGCCTTTTCTCTTTCGACAACTTCGGCGGGGATATCTTCAACTTTCACGTATTCCACATTCGGGCAAGCTGCAATTTGCATCGCAATATCCCGCACCAACTTTTGGAATTCTTCGCGGCGTGCCACAAAATCTGTTTCGCAGTTAACTTCCACCAGCACTCCCACGCGGCCGCCCGTGTGAATGTAGCTACCTACAAGTCCTTCTGAGGCAACTCGTCCACCTTTTTTACCTGCCGAAGCCAGACCTTTTTTCCGCAGCCACTCGATGGATGTTTCCATATTGCCTTCGTTTTCAACGAGGGCTTTTTTGCAGTCCATCATGCCCGCGCCAGTTTTTTCGCGCAGTTCTTTAACAAGTTTTGCAGATATGTCCGCCATCTTCTTTAAGTTCCCAATCAAAATTAGTTATTAGTCATTAGTCATCAGTCATTAGTCATCAGTCATTAGTCACTAATTTTAATGTTAATGATTAGACCAAAGTGAAGAAATACCCAGTGGATATTAGTACCGACTTTGTAAGTGTAGCGCCAGAATGAATTCTGACCCTCACACAATGAATGCTTTTGCCAGAGCTCTACTAATGACTTAGACTCGTGCTAAGCAGTCGCCCATTTAAATTGTATATTCAGGGTGGGCGGGACGCCCACCCCACAAGACTTTAATCTTTTTTAACATACAATTTAAATGCAGAGCAGCTTATGTACAATTAAAAATTAAAAATATCCAACTAAAAATAATAATAATTATTTTTAATTTTCAATCTTTAATTTTTAATTTTCTGGTGTCAGATTCCGAGGGCAATACTAGCTCTCGGTTTCTTCGCCCTCGGCTTCAGCGGCGTCGTCGGGATCTACATAATCGGGGTCATCCAATTCTTCGATTTCGACATCATATTCAGCGCCTTCGTAACCACCATCGTAGTCGTAGTCTTCCTCAGAGTCACCGCCCTGCTGACCGTGACGACCTTCGTAGATGGCATCAGCTAACTTGCCGACAATCAGCTTGATCGATCGAATAGCATCGTCATTCGCCGGAATCGCAATGTCAACCAAATCCGGGTCGCAGTTTGTATCCAACAGAGAGACGATCGGAATTCCTAACTTTTGGCATTCCAACACCGCATTATACTCGCGACGTTGGTCTACCAGCACCACTCCGTCGGGAATCTTCCGCATAGATTTAATCCCGCCCAGATATTTCTGGAGTTTTGCCATTTCTCGGCGCAGTACCGAAGCTTCTTTTTTCGGCAGCAAATCGAGGGCGCCGATTTCCTCGCGGCGCTCCAAATCCTTGAGGCGCTCCACGCGGGACTTAATCGTCGTCCAGTTGGTGAGCATTCCCCCCAGCCAGCGCTGGTTGACGTAATAAGCACCGCAGCGTTGAGCTTCTTGGGCTACAATCCCTGCAGCTTGGCGCTTCGTACCCACGAACAAAAACTTTTTGCCTTTTTCTGAGGCAACTCTCATGTACTCGTAGGCGTCTTCCATAAGCTGAGCGGTTTGCACGAGGTCGATGATGTGAACCCCGTTGCGCTCTGTAAAAATGTATGGAGACATTTTAGGGTTCCACCGACGGGTTTGGTGTCCGAAGTGAACCCCTGACTCTAGCATTTGAGCCAAACTGACTACTGGCATTGTATTTTTAACTCCTAATTCGGGTTAATCCTCCACCCGGTCGTATTTCTGAAGGTTTGCGCCCTAGAAACACCCGAAAACCCGGATGTGCGAATTTAAACAACTTTTCTAGTTTATCACAGCGCGCGCTACTTTTTCTGACAATCTCATATCCGTAGGGTTGGCTTCTCACCTCCTGGTGAGATTTAGGGCGCGGGTTGGGTGCGGGGTACGCACGCTGCGGTTAAAGTTACTTGCAAGGGCTTCTTAAAAACAAAAAATCCAGGTACTAAGGTTGCCAAAGCCTTTGTTCGCTTGTGAGACAATGACGTTGTTAGTGCGCCTCTTGTGCCTTCTAACTTCGATCGAGCTGGTATTCATTTTTTTCGATCGCCAATTCAGTCAGCTTTAGTACCCTGCCCTCTCGATCCGCAAAAATCCCAAAGCTAAAAACGTCATGCCCATACCCATTCTCGTTCTGCTTGAAGTTCTAATTGTCATCGCACTTTCGAGACTTGTAGGTTTAGGATTTCGAGCGATAAAACAACCTCAAGTCATTGGAGAAATTGTCGCAGGAATTATGCTTGGGCCTTCTCTATTTGGCTTAGTTGCACCAGATTTAGCAACAGCACTTTTTCCAGCCGAAGCCGTTCCCTTCCTAAACGTGTTGTCTGAGGTGGGGCTGATATTTTTCATGTTCTTGATTGGTTTGGAACTGAATCCCAAGTACCTCAAAAGCAATTTAGATATAGCGATTTTAACTTCCCACGTCAGCATTCTAGTGCCGTTTTCCCTGGGAAGCTTGCTCGCACTGCTGCTGTATCCCATCGTTTCAAATAATAGCGTTTCGTTTACCGCCTTTGCTTTGTTTCTGGGCGCGGCGATGTCAATTACGGCGTTTCCGGTGCTGGCAAGAATTATTACAGAACACAACTTGCAGAATACAAAATTGGGGACGCTGGCCCTAACTTGTGCTGCGGTAGATGACGTAACGGCGTGGTGTTTGTTAGCGGTGGCGATCGCAGTTACTCGTACTAATTCGATGATCGGTGCTTTGCCGACAATTATTGAGTCTTTGATTTACATCGGTTTCATGCTGACTGTAGTCCGCTGGTTCTTGCAGCGGCTTTCCAAACACTACAACCGCACTGGCAGATTAACACAGTTAGTGCTCTCCGGCATTTACATGGGAGTTTTAGCTTCTGCCTTAATTACTGAGTTGATCGGCATTCATTTAATTTTCGGTGCATTTTTGCTGGGTGCTGCTATGCCTAAAAATGCTGGATTAACTAGAGAATTAGCTGAAAAAACCGAAGACTTTGTACTAATATTTCTGCTTCCCATCTTTTTTGCTTATAGCGGATTGCGGACTCAAATCGGCTTGCTTAACAGCCCCGAATTGTGGCTGCTGTGCGCCGCTGTTTTGGGAGTTGCAATTATCGGCAAGTATGTCGGCACTTACGTTGCGGCTAGAGTCTGTGGCATCAGCAACCGCGAAGCTTCAGCCCTGGGATGGCTGATGAATACTCGCGGTTTGACTGAGCTAATTGTGCTGAATATAGGTCTTTCCTTGGGCGTAGTTTCGCCGCTGCTATTTACGATGTTAGTCATCATGGCTTTAGTGACAACTTTTATGACTTCGCCTCTGTTGGAGTGGACTTATCCAAAACGGTTAATTAGATTAGATATTTCCGAAGTAAACTCTGAGGATTCAGAATTAGAAAATTCACAAATGGCTGACAGCAGCGAAGAAACTGCTAACAAATTGCTGCCCACTTATCGAATTTTAGTACCTGTTGCCAATCCCAGCACGCAGAAAGGTTTACTGCGACTAGCGGTAGCGCTGGCGCAGCCTGCTGCTGGTATGGGTGGTGAGGATTTACAGTCGGCGGCGGTTCATCCTCTGAGTTTGATAGAATTAAATGATGACTATGCCTTTGAAAGTACGCCTGCGGAAGCCGATCGCATTATTCAAGAACGTCGCTCGAAATTATCAGAATTGATTGAGAGTTTGGAACTGCCGGAGGCGAGAAAATTCGTACATCCCATCATTCGGGTTACTAATGATGTAGCCAGGGAGACGGCACAAATTGCGGAAATAGATCGCGCGGATTTGATTTTAGTAGGGTGGCACAGACCTACTTTTAGCAGCAACCGTTTGGGAGGACGTGTCGGCCAAATTCTCAGCAACGCTAAGGTGGATGTAGCAATTTTTGTTGACAGAGGTCGGGAAAGGTTGAATAACTTGTTAGTACCTTACGCGGCAAACATTCACGATGATTTGGGGTTAGAGTTGGCGCTGAGACTGTTAGTTAATAGCGAGGAACGCCGTTTGACGGTGCTGCGGGTGGCGGTTGACGGGGAAGCTGAAAACGAGTTGAGTTACGATTTTCAGCGAGTGATGGAGCAGTTACCGGTTGAGGTACGATCGCGAATTGAAACTCCGATTGTGGAGGCTGCTGAGCCAATTCAAGCAGTGGTGGCGGCTTCTGCTAATGCTGATTTGACTATTGCAGGTACGAGTCGGGAGTGGGGAATTGAGCGCCAAACTTTGGGACAGTATACTGATGAATTGGCTGTGCAGTGTCATTCTTCGCTGCTGATTGCGCGGTGCTACGTTAAAGTGCGATCGCACTTGGCATCGGTACTTCCTCAAAGGTAGTCAGTTGACTGTTGACTGTTGGTTATTTGTGAGTTAATACCAATGCCCCCTGCCCAATGCCCGCTGCCCAATTCCCAATGCCCAATGCCCAATTCCCAATTATTAATTACCAAGATTATGAATCATTTAAGCCTGAAATCACTGGCATTTTACGGGATTGCGATCGGCTCAGTTGCACTGCTGTTTAAAGTAGTAACTGCTTATGGGGAAACAAATTTAAAGGCGGCCCCGGCAATTGCGGGAAATTATCGCTTCGATCCTCAAAGTTTGCCCGAATGTCTGAAATCTGATGTTTTGGTATTGACAATCGAGCAATCGGGTGTTTATTTGAGCGGTAATTTGCGATCGGGCAGCAGGGAGGGCAGGGAAAAAACAGCCGAAGAGAAACCTTCTCTATTTGGTAAGTGGGAAACTCAAGGATTGAACTTGTCGGGTGCGGTTCCTAATTTAGCTGGTTGCAGCGACTCCACAGCAACCGGTCAAAACAGTTCTGTTAAAATGCGCGGAATTGTGGAGCAAGAAACCCTCAAGGGAAAAATTAGTCTAACTGATAAGGCGGCGGCTACTGATTTTACGGCTCAAAGAGAAGCGGCGGTGCAACCCCAGAAGAATGAACATTGATTGATTCCAATAGAAAATAAGAAAGGGGAAATGGGTAATTCTTTGTCGCTTTCTGACCGAAAGCATCCAGGATAAAAGCCGCCGGATTCATCCATCCAGAAATAAAAAACCTGTATCCGATGAAACTTGCCCCCCGAATTTATCCGTGCGGTCAATGCTTCAATCTAAAATCTAAAATCTAAAATCTAAAATCGATTGACTCTTCCCTTCACCCTTGGCGAAGCAAGGAATCACAAAGCGGCGGCGGGGGTGGGGGAGTGGGCGATCGAACTCCGGCCGCCGGAGCTCGCCTGTGACGGTCGGTTGCTGCTAAATTAGAAAATATACGTAAAAGTAAATGATAAAAATAAAGTATCCCAGAGAAGTTCTTGGTTGAGAATTTGTCTTGCTCAAGACCCCCCGTGCCCGTATAGTTTGTTTGGAATGGATGTTGCCGTGATATTAATGCCGTCAGAAACTTCGCTTACCCAGTCAAACCCGTTAATTTTAGACAGTTTGCCAGACTTGTCGCCCTCCGATGGGGGATGTCCCCGCCGAGCCAGATTGCAAATTGACTTGATGTTGCTGGCGATCGAAGCCTTGTATCTCGGAGGTGCGGAAGAAATGCTGGCTGTGTCAAAGGACCTGGAATTGGAATCAATTATCAAAAATCGGGTTGCCCTTTGGCTGATGCGTAATACTAACCCGCTGAGACGCTACACGCAGCGCCGCTCCCTTACGATGGTGGAGGCAAAAGCGCTGGTGGCGATCGCCTGCAATATGGCACGCAAGTTAACCGCGACAATTCGGCAGTTGCTGCTAGATTCGCAGCAGTTGCGATCGAAAAATATCCCCCTCAACCAGCACTTGCCGCTGGCCGAGTATTTAGAACGCTTTCGAGCTCACTTTCGATCGCGCATGAACCCCAAGCGATCGCTAGTTGCAGCTTACGATTCCGATGACAAGCTCAACGAACTAGCTTTGAACTTGTTGAGCAAACTGCTATTTTGTACAGGCACAGCCGGAATGCAGCGCTTCTGGGTTAGCCTGTTTGATGGAGAAGTTGAATAAAAAATGACTATTAGGCGTCAGTACAGTCTGCCAAATTGCACCCTGGTTCTAGAAGGGTTGAGCGATGGATCGGCAGCCAGCCAGTTAGATATACGGCCGGTGCTTTCCATATTAATGAGCGCTGAATGCTATGTTACAGGTCTTGGCGAACCCCTAAGCGGGGGACGGGAGTTTTTTGAAAGCTTGGTGAGGGCCGTCAGCAGCTACGCTCAAGAATTTATGAGCGGAGTGCATTATCCCGATCGCTACGGCCCGAATGTGGGTATGGTGCAGTTACACAGAATTGACGGGAATGTTCATCGGTTGACGGTTCTACCCGCCTCCACAGGCAGCGCCACCCACATCGATCAAAAAACAGAACTGTCGGCAAAAGTTGATTTGACGACGGTACAGCTATTTGACTTGGTAGAGGCGATCGATCAGTTTTTTGCCGACACGCAGACACTGCCGGAATTGTCGCTGCAATTAACCCCAATTTCCAGGCGTTATATAAAGTCGGCCGAACCTTTGGCGAAGCGGACTTTACCTGCTGTGGTGGGGGTGTCGAGTTTGGCTTTGGCGGCGATGGCGTTTTTCTTGGTGCCGGTGCCGGAAGTCCAGCGCCAGAGAGATCCGGTGCCGCAGCCCAATCCAGCGGGCCAGAATCAGGGGACGCCGAATCCGGGCGGATCGGGTTCGCCTAATCCCAATCCCACGCCCCCTGCTGACGGTTTGCTGCCTGGGACTCAAACTCCGAATGCTGGATCGAGTTCGACGACTCCGAGCCCCGCGCCGCAGCCGGACGCTTCACCGTTGGCCACACCGCAGTCGAGCACTTCACCGGAAAGCACGCCCAGCCCTGTTGCTGAAGGTTTGGCAAGCCCAGATGTGGCAGCCCTGCCAATTACCGATCCAGGGGAAATTGACCTGTTGAGGGGCAAACTTTCCCAGCAAATTGATGGAGTTGTGAAGGATAAGCCTCCGGTTGATGCGGAGTTGGTTTATCGGGTGAGTGTGGCCCCAGACGGGGCGATTGTCGGTTACAAGCCGGAAAATTCGGCAGCAGTTGATCGATCCGAAACGCCGTTGTCGGAGTTGCTTTACAAACCCATTGGCACAAGGCCCCCTGCGGAACCGCTGGCTGATTTCCGGGTAGTTTTGGCACCAGACGGCAAAGTTCAAGTCACTCCTTGGTAATAGTTGATTGTTGACTGTTAACGGTTAAGTGTTGACTGTTAACGGTTGACTGTTGACTGATACCAAATCCCGATTAAATTCTCCCTCAATCTCTTAGTCTGCGGAGGCAGACTTGGTTTTTATAGTAGCGATTTCAATCGCCGAATCATCTACAACAAATCGATTGCTGATTCAAAGCCCTGTCGGTGCGATCGGCTCAATATCTGGGTCAAATCCTCCGACTTGATTTGTGCGAATTATCCACAAAAATTCTCCTTGTTTTAATAAAACTTTGGCGATTTCATCTTGGGTGCGCCTCGGCAACATTGTTCGGTAACTAATAGCAGCTTTTATCAGGGTTGCTATACCAGCAAAAAAGGTTTTTTTCAGTTCAGAATCAATCCCCGCTAATCTCGAATTTTTTCGCCAATCTGGACGAACAATACCGAGGGGCATTAATACTGTTTCTAAACTTTCTCCTAATGCTACTAACTGGTGAAATCTTTGGGTTTGTGCGTCCGTCGGATGTGTTTTCAACCAGTCTTGAATCTGAGGATTTGACTCTATTTCGGAAGTGATTTTTTTAATTGTCGCGTAAATTGCCTGACTTGAATCTTGGACGCAAGAAGTTGCTGGGGTGACTAAACTTGCACCGGTGCCGTCTCCGCTGCGGTAGCGCGCCATCATGATATCTAGTTGCTGGTTTAATTCGGTTAAAGGCGACAAGGTTATCCCGTCAAAATCGTAGTCGCAACACACGCAGTCTAATTTACAGATGATATCGCAAACCGGGCGATCGCCCAACCAGCCGCGATGCAAGTCTCCCATATAACTTTGCCATTTGCTGGAACCTGCAACAATTCCATCGGGATTATGAGCGTAAACTTGTTTGTATTCTATGTCAAAGCGCAGTTCGCTGGTAAAGCGATCGCGCACCACTTTTGCTATTCCGAAAGCAAAATGTCCGGTGACAATTCCCAGCGGTGGCTGTTCGCCTTTTTTCCCGCCGATACCCCCGAAACTGTGAATCACTATCCCGATATCTCCTTCTTGCCAAGGAGAGATGGAAGCGTTTTCTGTAGCGTCATTCGGGGTTAACAATACTCTTCTTGCTTGCCCTTTTTGGGCTGGTGTATTTTCCCAATTTTTACTGTTTAAATAAGCGAGAGATTTTTTCAGCCCTAAATGTGTTTCATCCGGTGTTAATTGGGCAATTTTGCGGGGTTCGATTGCCTGCACTACAAATATACTGTCTTCGTCTCTTTCGCCGTAAATGTACCAGCCGTCTGGATTTAAGGGCGATTGTTCGATCAGGTGATTGGTAAACCTCGCTACGCCATTTTTGTCTGGCTGTACTTGTGGAATCCGAATAATTTCGGCGGCGCCGTCAAATTGTTGAGATGTTTTGTTGAAATGCCGGACAATAAATTTGTCGCTGTCGGGTTTTTTTCGCTGTAAAATTGATACTAAGGCGCAGAAACGTCCGATAATTTGTACTGGCTCGCGATCGATCGTGAGTTCCTGGCGATCGCTGCTGCTATAATTAATCGCAATCACCGGCCTGCGTAGCATCACAGTCACGCTGTCTTCAACTCTGCTACCTGCTAGAGTTTCTAAAGGGCCGACATTTCGCCAGCCGTTCAATCTCTCTGGATGGATATTGCCAGATTTTTGACTTTTTTTAGTTTCTTGTGTGAAGTTTATATCTTGACTGACTGCGTGGACAAAAAACTGTACTTCGCGATTTGTACTCCATTTCAAAAATGCTGTTTTGCCAATGAAATCTTTATATTTTTTGGGGGCATTTATTACTTCAAAAAAAACCGTACCGTAAGGCTGGCGCTGTTCGTTTAAGGGCAAAATTAACCGCCCGTGCCAAAGGGCTATCGGCTTGTAAAGATAGGCAACTGATGCTGAATTTTCGCAGATTATCTCCGGCTCAAAATTTATTGAAATATCGCTTTTTTCTCCAAAAATAGTAGCAGTTAAATTTCCGTCACTTTCTACAAATCTGGGTTCTAAAAAAACCTTTTCAGGTTGTGAAAAGTTAGCGGTTAAATGACCAGTTGTTTTTATGGACGAGCGTCTAAAGAGGTGAGATTTCTCGAACTTTGCTTGCAACCAATTTAGGAAAATGCGAATAAAAATAAACGCTGTTAAACCAAAAACAACAGCTAAAATAATCAGCCCCAAGGTCAAAATGAATTGGTTGAAAGACTGACCTGATACTAAAAAAAATGTTGGCCAGATCAAAGAAAGTGCCGCCATAATATCTAAAAACGAGTTTTAGGTTCGATCCAGTCTGTGCTGGCTTGACTGCCGAAAACTAGGGGTTTGTCCTCGGTGACAGATACCGTTTGCCCTGTCATATCCACTGCACACAGAGGCCAAGATCGATCGCCCAAATTGCCGGCGCGGAACAGAACTTTTCCGGGACAAACTTGACTCCAACCCAACAATACAGCATGAGTGTAAAGACTGCGAGCGGGAGCAACGGTATAAGTGTAGTTATCATTTTTGTCCCAAATGACACCGTAGTCGGACATATCGGAAGAGTTGAAAAGTGCTTCAAATTCGCGGGCGAGAATGCGGGAACCGTCTTGGTTCCAAGAAACAGGCACTAAAATGGCGATCGTCCCGGACATATCTGTATCATCGCTAGCATACATCCCACTTTCGGCTAGTGGCGAAGCAGCCGCCACTGTTTGCAGTTCCCCGGTTTTGAGATTTTCCACAAACATGACGCTGCTAACCCGACACCGGGAGAATTCCGGCTGTACTTGCAACTCAATTCGACTGTAAGCTGCGTATTGGCCGTTAGTTGATACTAGGGATGGACTGCGATAGTAGCGGAGGCCTGTGCCGGCAGTGGAGCTCACTTTAGCATGAGTGGCACTAATCCATTCCCAAGGAACGGGATAAGGGCTATTTAAAGGGTCAGTCATCGGTTTTTTTTCCAAAAGTTTTACTGAATTATCCAACAGATTCAGGCTTGCAGGCAACGGATTAGACACCCGGTTTCTGCCTTGATGCTTCGCCACCAAACCCCAGATTTATAGAAACCGGGTTGATTTTTTAGATTTTAGATTGGAGGATAAATCTCAAATCTTAAATCTCAAATTTCAAATCGGATAGGTAAGATAGTATCGAAATTAATCTGGTATGTACACTGAGAGGGATGAAATATGACGCGATCTTTTAACCAAAAACCTTCAATCCCCCCCACTCGCGTCTCCAAGTCGCCGGGAAAAGGTTTGCTTGTACTGTCGCTGATTTTTCGACTGCTGCTGCTGGGGGTGGGCAGCGGTTTTGCGTGGGTTTTGGGGATGGCGATCGCTCAAATTTATCCGTCAGGCGCGACGGAAATGCCGGTGGCAGAGAGATTGCTGCGTGTAACTCAAAATTTGACCTCCAGCCCGAAACGCGCCCCAGCAACGCCAATTCCGGCGCTTCCGCCACCAACCGCTACACCAACTCCCCAGTCAAAAGTTAGTCCTGCCCAGAGAGAGAAATTGCAGTCGGATTTGAGACAGTTGCAGGGCGAACTCAACGCGCTGATTGGTCGGACGGCGGCTTTGGAGAGTCAGTTGGGCAGCAGCCGCCCGACGGAAACTTTGGAAAAGCGTTTGCAGTTGATGTCGCGGGAATTGGCGTCGCCGGAAGCGGCGGCAACTCTTGCCCCTGCTTTACCGGCGATCGGCAGCAGCCCCAGTCTGAACCCTGAAACGGTGAATACTGCGCCACAGAATGCCAATAATCCGGTGTTTGGGGGGGATGGGCTGATGGTGACTCTGCCCAGCGATGTTTTGTTTGATACTGGCAGCATTTCTTTGCGCGCGGGAACTAATGCGATTTTGGACAATTTGGTGGCGGAGTTGGGCAATCATGAGGGGGCAACTGTGCGGGTTGCGGGCCACACTGACGACGCGGGGGAAGCGGCGGACAATCGCAATGTGTCGTTTGCGCGGGCTCAGGCTGTGGTGCAGTATTTGTCTGGTGTACTCGGTCAGAAGTATCATTGGGTGGCGATCGGCTATGGGGAAAGTCGTCCTTCGGTAGACAATAGTTCGGATACTAATCGGCAGCGCAACCGTCGCATTGAAGTGGCAATTAGTCCTTAGTTTTTAGTCATCAGTCTTCAGTCACCAGTCATTAGACTTATTGCATAAATATTTTGAGTGAGAGGGTAACAGCAGAGGCAACGCAGAGACATTTCAAGATTGTTTGGGAAGGCTAAAATGCAAGTATAGTCTTTAGTTAATAGTGCGAGCTTAATATCTCGCGAAAAGAACACTCGCGAGATATTAAGCTCGCACTGCACTTTCAAGCATATTATGCTGATGCCAACAGAAACGATATAAATTAAATATTTCAATTCCCCTCTCTCTATTGCCCCATTTCCCAATCTCCCATGTTCCCATCTTCACCGCTATCACGCCGAAGGTGTAAGAGGTGGCAACTCAGAATTATTTTTAGCCTGATCTATTGCCTCTCGATGTTCGCTCCTAAGTTTGGGTTTTAAATACAAGTTTTCAATCAAAGCAGCCACTCCCGCAAACCAAGGTGGCACAATTACCGCTCCAATAATTCCTAATACTTGAACGCCTCCCAATACAGACAGCAATTGATATAAAGGATGCACCCCAACAGATGAGCCAACTAGCAACGGATCGAGTACGTAAGTCTCTAAATTTTGGATGATTACAAATAACAGTAATACCCACAAAAGCACCCAGCCACCTTTAGCTAATGCTACGATTAATGCTGGTACTGCTCCCAACACTGGGCCGATGAAGGGAATCAGGTTGGTAACACCTGCGATCGCACCCAAGCCTAAAGCAAATTCCGGCATTCCCAAAATGCTCAAACCTGTGGTAATAAATATCCCTAAAATGCCTGAAACTAACACTCGCCCGCGAATATAACTCCCCATTCTTTGACCGATTGGCGCGGCTTGTGCAGCTAATCTTGTATCCCAAGGTTTAGGGAAAAATTGCACCAAACTTTTGATTAATGTGTCGCTGTCGGCAACCATGTAACCTGAAATAAATAATGCTAAAACTAAGCTGAAGAAACCGCCGAGAATGCCTCTCGTTAAACTGTACGATCGCAAAACCAGTTGTTGGCTCGATCGAATCAGCCAATTAGTCAGCGATTGAGTGTCCACCAACTGACCCATCAGGGTTGGGGCATCGTCGGTGAGGCGACTCAATACATTAGTTGCCACAGTTCGCAAACTTTCGACATAAACTGGTAGCTGCCGCAGCAGTAACTCTATTTGTTCGATGACCGTGGGCCCGATTAACACTACCGTCCCGCTAAATCCGCCGATGAGAGTTAAATAAACCATAATCACCGCCAGCCAGCGGGGAGTCCGCATGGTTTCTGCCCAATTAACGATCGGGACGATCGAAGCAGCCAGGACAACTGATATCATTAGAATTACTAGCAGGCTCCGCAATTGCCACAGCAACACTAGGAGTAAGGACGATGCTACAATTAGCAGCAAGTTAGGTAAAGAAATGGTAATCCGCTGTTCTGACATGATTAAGTAATTATATTTTTGGCGCTCGTCTTACCCTTGATGTTATAATAATTTTTATAATATAAACAATATAATTAAAAATATGAATTCGCTATTAAAACCCGTTGAATGGATCGGCAGTTCCCGCGACGACTTGCGCGAGTTTCCCGAAGATGTCCAGCAAATCATGGGTTTCGCCTTGTACCGCGCTCAATTGGGTAAAAAGCATCCTGATGCTAAACCACTCAAAGGATTTAAAGGTGCTGGTGTTCTAGAAATTGTTGATAATTTTGATGGAGACACTTACAGAGCGGTCTACACGGTGAAGTTTGAAGGAATAGTCTATGTTCTCCATGCTTTTCAAAAGAAATCCAAGCAGGGAATTTCTACCCCCAAGCAAGATATAGAGCTGATTGAAGCTCGGCTTAAGCGTGCCCAAGAACATTATCAAACATCAGAGCTGTTTAATTCTCAGTAGGGTCAATCCCCCGTGTTTGACGCGATACCTGAAGCGCCTAGTGGATCGGGCAGGGTCTGCACGGGAGACGCCCCCTACAAAATCCCGATTTTCCTGAGAATGAAACAGCCCTGTATAAAACATATTTAGAACAGAAAGACTTGGAGGAATAAAATGGCTGAAGAAATGAAAGTGCATTCAAGCAGTGGGAATGTCTTTGCTGACTTAGGGCTCCCCAATCCTGATGAACTATTGATTAAGGCAGAACTAGCTCATCAAATCAGTGAGTTAATCTCCGAACGCCAATTAAGCCAGACTGAAGCAGAAAAGCTCTTAGGAATCGATCAACCCAAAATATCAGCATTGATGCGCGGTAAATTATCCGAGTTCTCTACAGAACGCCTATTTCGTTTTCTCAACGCACTTGGCAGCAATGTAGAGATTCGTATTGCTCACTCGCAACCAAATGTTCAAGCTCAAACTCGCATTGTCGTAGCGCCTAGTATATGATCCGTTAAAACATTAATATGCAACCACAATATTCCACCCAAAATTTCTCCCCGATTTCGTATATAAAATCACCCACGCTGTTTTACGAATGGCAAAATTATCGCTGTGCTTATGAATTTTATAACCCAACTACTGCGACAGAAGATAGCATCCCTTTGTTATTAATTCATCCGATAGGAGTTGGTTTGTCAAGAATCTTTTGGAATAGATTTTGTGAGAGTTGGTACAAAGCAGGGAACAGTAATCCGATTTATAATCCCGACCTTTTGGGCTGCGGTGATTGCGAAATGCCGGCGGTGGCTTGCTATCCAGACGATTGGGCGGCGCAGTTGCAGTATTTCTTGGAAACTGTAGTCAAAAAACCTGCGATCGTCCTCGTACAAGGTGCTTTACTATGTGTAGCCTTGGCTTTAGCAAAAAGGCAGCAGGAAAGCGGCTCAAATTTAATTAGCGGGTTAGTCCTAGCGGGGCCTCCAGCTTGGGCAGTGATGAACAAACATTCGACAGAAAGACAGCAAAGAATTGTCTGGAATTTGTTAGATTCTCCCTTGGGAAACGCTTTTTATCGCTACGCCAGACGCGCTGAATTTTTGCGTTCTTTTTCTGTGAAACAACTGTTTGGCGATGCGGCAAAAGTTGACAGTGAATGGTTGGATGCTTTGCAGGCTGGGGCGGCAAATCCTGACAGCCGACACGCGGTTTTCTCTTTTTTAGCGGGGTTTTGGCGCCAGGATTATAGTAGTACGATTCAAAAGTTCGATCGCCCCGCACTCATTGTGATGGGAGAAAAAGCCTCAAGCATCAGTCAAGCGGGTAAGGAAGAGAAACCGGATGAAAGATTAGCGCAATATTTGGCTAACTTTTCCAATGCGGAAGGTTTATTAATGCCGGGGCGCAATGTTTTGCCCTACGAATCAACCCCAGAATTTGTCGCGGCTGTTGCGGAGTTTGTGAATGAGAGTTTTTAACCGCAGATATCAGCAGATGAACACAGATGGACGCGGATGGAATTTCATCTGCGTTCATCGGCGTTCATCTGCGGTTAAAAAACTCTAAATTTCAACTCCGGTGCCAGATGGTTGTACCATCTTTTTGATCGATCAAAGTAATGCCCCGATCCTTAAGTTCGTTGCGAATGCGATCGCCCTCAGCAAAATCCCTCGCTTTCCGGGCATCTTTCCGCTGCTGAATCATCGCCTCAATCTCCGCATCACTCAAACCGTCAACAGCATCATTGCTATCACTTTCCGGCTGAACTTCTAAACCCAAAACCCCCGCCAAACTCACCAAAGTTACCCATTTTTGCTGCAACAAATCCGGTGAAGTTTCTGTTTTTCCCTGATGCACTAAAACATTGCCTTCTTTAGCCAATTCCTTAGCCAATTCAAACAAAACCGTCACAGCACCGGGAGTATTGAAATCATTGTCCATCGCTGATTGGAATTCCTCCACAGCTTTGCTATACTGTCCAGTTTTCTCAACGTCCCAACTCAGTTGAGAACCGTATCGAAGGCCAAACAGCAAACCTTCATTGATGGTATTCCAGCCATTTCGAGCGCTAGCGATCGCCTCTTCGGTAAAATCAATTTGACTGCGGTACTGCGCCATCAACACAAACAGCCTCACCGCCATCGGATCCACCGCTTTTGACTTCTCGCTTCCTTCATTCTTACTCCCCCCCTGACCAAGGGGGGGGTTAGATTCCCAATCCCCCGACCAATTCCCCTCCAACAAATCACGAATTGTAATAAAATTATGCAAAGATTTCGACATCTTTTTGCCATTGACAGTCACAAAAGCATTGTGCATCCAATAATTAGCAAGTGACTTGCCCGTCGCGGCTTCAGATTGAGCAATTTCATTCTCATGGTGGGGGAAAGTTAAATCGGAACCGCCGCAGTGAATGTCAATAGTTTCGCCCAAGCAATCGCGCACCATCGCCGAACATTCGATGTGCCATCCGGGGCGACCTTTTCCCCAAGATGAATCCCAAGCAGGTTCACCGGGTTTAGCGCTTTTCCACAGGGCAAAATCCGAGGAATCTTGCTTTTTTTGAGCTTCTATTTCTGCGGTTTCCAATCTACCGCTAGCCCCGGCTTGCATTTCTTCCAACTTGCGGCCGGAAAGTTTTCCGTAATCGGCAAACTGCCTCACCTTGTAGTAAACGTCGCCGCCAGAAGCATAGGCATAACCTTTATTTTCTAATTCGTGAATCAGCCGTTTAATGCCGTCCATTGTATGGGTGGCGCGGGGATATTCATCGGCCCTGAGAATATTCAGCTTGTCCATATCTGCAAAATATTCATCGATGAAGCGTTCAGCCACGGCTTCCATTGTTGAATTTGTTTCGCGGGCGCGGTTGAGAATTTTGTCGTCAATATCTGTAAAATTCTGCACGTAGCGCACATCGTATCCCCGCCACATCAAATAGCGGCGCACCATGTCCCAAACAATGTAAGCGCGGGCGTGGCCGACGTGGCAGTAATCGTATACCGTAACGCCGCAGCAGTACATCCGCACCTTTGCTGATTCGAGGGGTTCAAAAGGTGATTCGCGACGGGTCAAGCTGTTGTAAAGCGTTAGGGGCATGGGATTTGAGATTTGAAATTAATGTACTGCTCTAATTTATTATATTGCTGTTGGCGAATCTTTCGGTGTCATTACCAAACATCTGTTAAATCTAAGACACATCCCGGTAACACATCTTCCCCCGACACAGTGCTGGGATTATCTAATATTTCCACATCCTGATTTTGTCTGTATATCTCGACTTTCTTATTTTTGCGATCGGTTAACCATCCCAAAATAGCTCCATTTGCGATATATAGCGGTTCTCAAGAAAGTGAAATACACGAGCTAGTTCGATGCCCCATGCTTTTAGACCCGATGCCCAATCCCCAAGAGCACCTCATGTTACTGAGAAAGGCTATATTCCCGCATTTTTTATTGCAATGGTTCCAGGTTGTCAGACTTAGAACGCAATACAGATTCATAAGAAATAGCGACTTTAGAAGGGAAGAGAGAAAGTAGTATGTCAACAGATGCTAGAATATGTCAGCCCCAAAGTTGCCATTTTTTTATCCAAACAGTAACCAAAACGGTTAAAGGGCGATCGCGCACGCTTAACAGTTATTTACAGTTTGTAGGGGGAGTTGACAGTGAAATATAAAGAAAACAATAGTTTCAAAACAGGAGTCAAATGGCTACTGTGGTCGAGTTTTCTCACTCTAGCCATCGGCGGCGGCTTATTTGCCTACGGGTTATATCAAAATCGACCTCCAGAACCTATAGGAGTGCGCTTGATCCCCGTCAAACTTGGCGATATTGAAGATACGATTAATGAAAGCGGCACTATTGAATTGGCTGGTCAACAAACTCTTAAATCTCCCGTTGATGCTACTGTTGATGAAGTGCTAGTGAAAATGGGGCAAAATATCATATCTGGTCAGAACTTAATCACTCTTCGTAACCCCCAAAAACAAACAATTCTCAGCAAGCAAGAGTTGGCGATTCAAAAAGAAAAACTCACTCTAGAAAGCTTACGCCAAAAACTTGTCGTAGCCCAGGAAACGCTCAGTACCGCCCAAGGGAGAGTTCAAAATTATAAATCCGGGCAAAATAACGATTTATTAGAAATTAAAAAACAGGAAATTGCCTTAGCAAATAATCGCAAAAGAGTTGTTGACGCTGAGGTGGTTTTGGCTGCTGCTGAGCGGAAACTTGCCGAGCAAAAAGCCTTATTTGAAAGAGGTTATATTCCGCGCAATGACGTGCGATCCCAAGAAGACGAAGTTCGCAATGCTAAAGTCAGTTTACGAAACGCACAGTCTCAAATCAACACCGATCTGCTCGAACTCAAAAGTCGGCAAATTCAGCGACAAGATAAAGAGCAAGAACTTCAGCAACAAGTGATCGCTGCTCAGTCAGGAGTGCGACAAGCTCAGTTAGATGTTGCTACAAATAGCCCCAATCTCCAAAGCTCTCTGCTTGAGTACCGAGAAAAAGAACAGGAACTAAAAAACAATGTGGTGACTGCATCTATTGATGGCAAGGTACTTAATATTCAAGTTAAAAATGGCGACGGAGTGCTGCGGGGAACAGAGCTTTTGACATTAGGCGACCCTTCACAAGAACTGGTAAAACTACAGCTTTCTACGCTAAATGCTGCTAAAGTTAGACCCAAGCAGCCCGCCCGTATCAGCATTATTGGCCCCAATCCTAAGCAGTTTTCAGGAAGAGTAGAAAGCTTGTATATTCTTGCTAAAAGTGGTGATAGTAAAGGAAATGACGACTCTAATCAAGGCAGTCAACCAACGGTTCCTGCAACGGTAAGACTCGATGCTCCAACCCGGACTTTGATTCCAGGGAGTCAAGTGAATGTGGAGATAATTTTGCAGCAGCGCCAGAAGGTAGTAGTTTTAGATACAGAGGTAATTGTGCGATCAGACTCTAAGCCTTTTGTGTGGATTCGGGACAGTCAAGGCAAAGCCCAGAAACGGTCAGTTACATTAGGTTTAGAAGGATTAACACAGGTAGAAATAAGTTCGGGCTTGCGGCTAGGTGACAGTGTTGTGATACCCCCTCCTGAACCTTCCTTAGAGCCAGGAACTCCTATTCAGGAAGAAAAAACAACTAAAAAGAAAGAAAAAACAGAGGGTGACGATCTGGAATAAAAATTAAAGAGTAGGATCACATTAGCTAATTTTATTAATGTACGAAATGTTGATTTTTAATTTTTAATTACTTATGAGCCTTTCTCTTGTAGACCTCCTCCGCCTTACTTGTATTTCCCTAAGTGGCAATCTTTTGCGATCTGCCCTAACTACAGTTGGAGTTTTCATGGGTGTAGCTGCGGTCAGCGCAACCCTTCAAGTTGGTAGTATTAGCCGAGCTGTAATTACTAAACAATTAGCTGAACGAGAAGCGCCTCAAGTTAAAATCTTTATGTGGGATGGCTTAGGTTTGAAGTTAGAAGATATGGAATTTTTGCGGCAGCGGCTGAAAGGAATTCAGGCGATTAGCGCATCAAATGGGTTCTATTTCGAGAGCGGCAAAGTTGTATTTCAGGCTGAAGAAGCAGAACCAGAGATGATTGCCGTTTCTCAGGACTATTTGCTGACATCGGGGCGGCAGTTAATGGGGGGACGGTTTTTTTCGCCTACTGATTTTGCTGACTATCGACCAGTAGTGGTAATCGATGAATTGCTAGCCACAAAACTTTTTAAAGGTGACGCGGAACCTGTAGGTAAACGGATTTATGCTGCTCGCAGACCTTACATTATTGTCGGCGTGATGGAGAGCAAGCAAGATTCTTTTGGCAAACCAACAGGTGAAATGTTGGTGTCGATGTCGGTTTACAAGGCTATAAAAGGGAGCCAGAGAATTAACTCAATTTCGGTGCGCCCTTACAATCTCAAAGATATTAAAGGGGTGGAAAAGCGGGCAAAAAAGGTTTTGAAGCAGCGCTTTCCCCAGGCAGAGCTTTATGTTGGGAACAATGTTAAGAAAATTTTGGAGCAGCAGGAAACTCTGGAACTCGCCTCACGGGGACTATTGGCAGTGGGGGTAATTTCGCTATTGGTGGGAGGTGTTGGTATTGCTAATATTACGATCGCGGCGGTGATGGAACGTACCCCCGAAATTGGTTTGAGACGTGCGATCGGGGCTACTCAGAGAGATATAATGTTGCAGTTTATTCTAGAAGCAGTAATTCTGAGTTTAGCGGGGGGAATTGCTGCTATTGTGACGGTACACGGGTTAACGGTGGTGGTAGCGGATGTTTTTAAGTTGCCTTATAAATTTGACAGCAACACAGCAGCTTTGGCTCTAGGATCGGCATTAGCGGTGGGTGTAGGAGCGGGATTTTTCCCGGCTCTGCGAGCTAGTCAACTCGATCCTGTTAAAGCGCTGCGTCAAGGGTAGTCATCCCGTAGGAAATCGCCATAAAATTACTTGCAGGAATAACTGAGTTAGCATGACTGAGCAACCGCACGAAGATTATCTCCCAAATAGCGATTCCCCTGCTCGCTACGATATTCCTTGGATATTTCGTTTTAGCCTCGTTCTGCTTGCAACCTGTGGGCTATTGACGATAGTTGCTGTTGCTTTTAAGTCTAGTTCAACCGTCAAAACTGATGTTAGCTCTAAATCGTCGATCGCGCGCAAAATTTTGCCAGTTCCCACTGAAAAATATCTCCCACACATCCAAAATTTACCGCAAAATCAGGCGCTCATTAAACCCCCAAATCAGAGAGAAAGGCTAACTACAAACCAGAGAATAGTTATTCCTCAATTTCCCGACGAAAATCCAACAAGTAAAATCAAACACTCACCCATTCCCCATTCCCCATCCCCAATTTCCAATGCCCAAGTATTAACAACTTCTACTCATCAAAAAAAAACTGTCCAACCAGAATCAATAGTAATTTCTGAAGCTCCACTAAATCCAGAAATAACAGCAGAACCAATACCTGAAAATAGCCAAAATCCAACTATTCAACAGCAATCTATAGCGGATGAATTAGGGGTTGAACTGACATTACCAGAAGTTGTGTTTTTAGGCTTAGAAAACAACAGAGATATCAAAAATAAATACCTAGAACGCATCGCCCAAAAACAAGATTTATCCGTAGCAGAAGGCTTATTTGTCCCTATTTTTACACCGAAACTTTCCGTGTCATCAATTCGTTGGAGGAATGGGGGAAGAGTCGCCACTACTGGCGAAGTCGATTTATCTGCTCAGGTGAGTGTCAAAATTCCCACAGGAGGGAATATAAGTTTTGTTTGGAGTAGTGAACAAGGACAAGATGCGAATGGTTTTGGCATTAATAGTAAAGGTTCTTTAAGTCAAAATCTAACGTTAAATTTTACCCAACCTCTGTTAAGGGGAGCTGGAGTTGCTGTCAACCGAGCACCAATTGAGATTGCTCGCCTGAGTGAAAAAAGAAATATTATGAGTTTGAAATCGAAGCTGATTGAGATAATTACTGAAGTAATTATAACCTATAGAGAGTTGATTAAGGCTCAGGAACAAGTTAAAATTTCACAAAGTTCTCTGGAAATTGCCCGTCAAGAATTGCAGACTAATCAGGTTTTGATTGAGGCAGGAAGGCTAGCAAGAGTTGATATTTTTACAAGTGAAAAAGCTGTGGCAGATCGGGAAGTGACAGTATTAGCTAGTGAGGAGCAACTGAAGAAGGCAAGATTAGCACTGCTGCAAGTTCTAGACCTCGATCGCAATCTTAATATAACAGCAAGAGAATCTGCTGCTGTAAAGATTAACCCTCTGGATTTCGATAATATTTTACCATTAGCTCTGTCAAATAGTCCTGATTATTTACAAGTACAGCTCGACCGGGAAATCGCTAAATATAACTTGCTCGTAGCGGAAAATAATCGAAAATGGAAATTGGATGTAAATGCAAGTATTAATAATAATAATGCTACTAATCTTTCAGACAGCAGCTCGGATTTGAGAGCGGGACTGGTTTTGACTCGCGAATTTGGAAATAGAGGAATTGAGCGAGATTTTCAGAATAGTCGTGTTAAGCTATTACAAGCTGAGAATATGTTAAAGGAGTCCAATCAAAAACTGGAAGTTGAGGTCAGAAATGCAATTCGAGATATAAATTTGAATCTTAAGCAAGTAGAACTAGCTCAAAGGTCAAGGGAGTTAGCGCAAAAGCAATTAGAAATAGAGCAAGACAAGAGAAGATTGGGAGTGGGAACTTCTCGGAGTATCGATATTGTGACTTTTCAGAAGGATTTAATAGAGGCTAGAAATGCAGAACTTAATGCGAGGATTGCCTATTTTAATGCTTTGACAAATCTTGATAAAATAATAGGTACTACTTTGGAGACTTGGCAGGTGAGGATTGAAAATGAACAATGATGTTAATTAGTTGTTATCGGATTGAATGAGACTTGTCAGTAATTCCCACCAGCCTCCATCGGATCGGGATCCGTAGAATCAGCCGTCAAGCAGATAGGTACAAGGCTAAACATTCCATTCTTCACAGTAGAAATCTGAAAGTGTTTCTCAAATGTTACAACTGCGTTGTGCCTACTTGAATGGTTGATTTGCAGTCTAATATTTTTGCAAAATCGGGATGCTCCCGCGAAGCCTTCTTGTTAGAAGGATTATATAGAAAGTCTTCCACTTTGTCATATTCGCAAAGACATATCCATTCTAAACGATCGCCCCCACCCTCCAAACCCATCAACAGCCCTCTATCCCAATTTGTCATCAAATCCTGACATTTGCTTCAACACCGATCCCCTAAACCTCATCAATGTCAAGATTCCCTGACATATTGATCCCCAAAATCCCGAAAATGCGTATAAGTACCCAGGATTGAGGCAAAAGACCCCTTGACCCGATCGCAACTTGTCTGCAACATTAAGTCATGACAAAGCGATCCCAAAGAAATGCTTCGATTAAGCAGCATTGGGAGTCGAAATAGCGCGTGTGCTGCCAGCACAGCGTTGCTAGCAGCACCGATCGCACTCACAAAATCGATCTTGTCAATCAAGAATCGACAGATAAAGCTTTATTTAGATCGAACGGTGCGCGCAGAAGCCAATAAGTCCAAACCCCCGATCGCATGGGGACAAGACAAGCTAAAAACAAGCAAGGCTTCAAAGGTTGGAGAGATTTGGAAGCTCGATAATATGTAGATTTAAAAGAGTTTCTAACTCAAAAAATCAACACATTTGTGTTGCAAGAAAAAATCTAACCCGCCATCCCAAATTAGTGGAGAACAAACTCATGGCAAAAGAACGCCCACCATTAGAAGAGATGACTTTGCGACAACTCCGCAGAGTTGCTAGCGAATGTGGAGTCTCTCGCTACAGCCGGATGCGGAAATCGCAACTTCTGGCATCAATTCAAGAAATTCAACGCACCAAATTTTCCTACAGCCCATCTCGCAAACTAGAGGCACAAGAAGCAGTGGAAGCAGCAAAGTTTGAACTAGGTCAAGAAGATAGAACAGGCGGTTCTTTGTCGTCTGTAGATGAAGGTTTAGCAGATTTGCCCAACGGCTACGGCGAAAGCCGGGTGGTGTTAATGCCCCGCGACCCAGAATGGGCCTACACTTACTGGGACATTCCCAACGATCGCAAAGAAGAATTGCGTCGCCAAGGAGGACAGCAACTCGCCCTGCGGATCTACGACGTTACAGATGTTAACCTCGACATTCAAAGCCCGCACAGCATTCAAGAATATCCCTGCGACGAACTGGCGCGGGAATGGTACGTGCCAATCCCCGTGAGCGATCGGGACTACGCGATCGACATCGGCTACCGCTGTGCAGATGGCCGCTGGCTGGTATTAGCTCGATCGGCAGAAGTCCGCGTTCCTCCCGTCTATCCCAGCGACTGGATTGAAGACCAATTCATCACCCTCGATTGGGAAGAAGAATTGCAGGGTAAAACCTTCGCGGAACTGGTTCCTCCGGCCAAGAAACTCGCACAAGCAGTCAATGGTGGTGGTTACAGCACCAGCAACGCCATCTACGAACAAATCTTCGGCATGGCAGAATCTGCCGAATCCCTGCGCGTAGCCGGTTCTATTTTCGGTTCCATGCAGCACGTCGCCGGTTCCGTCCAGCAAGTCGGCATCCACGAACAAGCTCTCAGTTCCTATGTATTCCCCTCCGGCGTCGGAATGTGGGCGGCTCCCACCATGTCTGGCCTCACCGCGTCGGGTATCGGTATGTCCGGCCTCACCGCGTCGGGTGTCGGTATGTCCGGCCTCACCATGTCGGGTGTCGGTATGTCCGGCCTCACCATGTCCGGTTTCGGTATGTCCGGTGTTGGTATGTCGGGAGTTGGCTTCGCGGCCCCGATGCGCCCCCGCCAGTTCTGGTTAGTTGCTGATGCCGAACTGATCGTTTACGGCGCCACCGAACCCGACGCTACCGTCTACGTAGGCGGACAGCCGATTAAACTCAATCCGGACGGCACTTTCCGCTTCCAGATGTCCTTCCAAGACGGCTTAATCGACTATCCGATTTTTGCAGTAGCCGCAGATGGCGAACAAAACCGCGCCATCCACTTGAAATTCAACCGCGAAACCCCAGAACGGCGCACCAATACCAAGGAAGATGCTGTTGTAGAATGGTTGGGCTAATCGCTCGCGGTCGATCGAGAAACAGGCAAGAGTGCAGGTTTGTGCCAATTTTTTAACCATCACAAGGCATAGCCTCAGCCGATCGTGATTTGTTAAGGTTAATCCCAGACAACAACCCATAACACCCCCTATACACCGTTCTCCTATTTTGAGGAGCGGTGTTTTTTGTATTTAGAAGGAAGAAGGAAGTTCGGCAGCGGATTCTGTAACGGATATAACGGATCCACGGAAGGAGGAAGAAGGAATAGGGAATAAGCTATTACGCATTTAAATTGGAAATTCAGGACAGGCTAGAAGCCCGTCCCACAAAATTTTTATTGATTTTTGACACACAATTTAAATGTTGAACAGCTTAGGGAAGAAGGAATAGGCAAGAAGTTGCAATCAACCGTTTATGTTTGTGCGATTAAGAACCTCCTAATCATCTTGGCGGTTGCTATACAAAAGCCGGTTGCTGGGTGTCAAAAGTGTGTAATACAAAATCCGGCTTTAATATCCCGTTGATTCTTTAGTCTCAAGTGAGAGGGACGAAAATTTGACTCTTGAGCTGTTTCAACCGCCGACTTTTATCAAGTCAGACAATTCTCTCAATATCTATCTGTAGATAGATGTTTACTTAAATCCCCTTGTAGCTACTTAAATCAAAATTTGCACTCTTCACTCAAGCATTATTAAGTAAGCTAAAGTTTACTTAAATTTTTATTGCACAAACTCGGTAAATCCAGCGAAACAAAAGAAAGCGAGTTATGAGAGAAAGAAGGCGATCGCACCGCCATTTCTCAAGAGCAAATGCAAAAAATAAATTCCCCGCAGCAACGAAGCCAGAAGCGTCCCCGTCTTTTAGCCTTATTCGCTGCCACATTAACCGCCGTCTTGCTTTTATTTATTCTGCCGGCACTGACTCAACAGCCAGTCGTGCTCACCATGTTAATGCAAGGTCAAGACCTTGTTAACTGGAAACCCTTTGTCAAAGAATTTGAACAGAAAAACCCCAAGATTCGCATCAACCTCATAGAAGGGCCTTTTGACAGCAACCTCATAGAAAATCTTTACACATCTGCCTTTCTTTTAGGCGAATCGCCCTACGACATTATCAACATGGATATTGTCTGGGTTCCCAAATTTGCAGCCGCAGGTTGGGTAAGCGATTTGACACACAGAATTCCCCCCGAACAACTATCAAAATTCATCCAAGGTAACGTCGAAGGCGGGCGGTATCGCGGCAAACTTTACCGCATTCCCCATGCTTCCGATGCCGGAATGCTTTATTACCGCAAAGACATTTTAGAACAAGCGAAAATACCAGCGCCGAAAACCTTTGAAGAGATGGTAAAAATCTCTCAAAACTTGCAGAAACAGGGAAAAGCAACTTGGGGTTATCTGTGGCAAGGTAAACAATACGAGGGAGTATCTGCGATGTTTGTCGAGGTACTCTCCGGTTTCGGCGGCTTTTGGGCTAACCCTGAAACTTTTGAAGTTGGGTTAGATAAACCGGAGGCAATTAAAGCAGTGGAATTTCTCAAAAATACGATCGCCTCTGGCATTTCTCCTCCGGGTGTCACCACCTACGGAGAAGAAGAAACCCGGCTTTTGTTTCAAAACGGCAAAGCGCTGTTTTTGCGAAACTGGCCCTATGTTTGGAAGCTGGCAAATGCCGAAGGATCGAATGTTAGAGGTAAAATTGCGATCGAGCCAATGCTCAACAGTACCGGTAAAACAGGCGGTTCCTGCTTGGGCGGCTGGGGCTGGGGAATTGCCAAAACCTCAAAACATCCAGAACAAGCGTGGAAAGCAATTCAGTATCTTACCAGCGAGGAAACCCAACGCAAATTTATTTTACAAACCGGTTTAGTTCCCAGTTACAAATCCTTATTTACCAACAAAGAAATAGTCGCCAAATATCCCCACTACCCGCAACTGCTAAAAGTAGTGGAACGATCAGCTTTGCGCCCGCCACTGGCACAATACGCTCAAGCTTCTGATATTTTGCAGCGTTATTTGAGTTCAGCTTTTACCGGGAGAATGAGTGCAGAACAAGCAATGAAAGCAGCAGCTAGCGAAACTCGCAATTTATTAGGCAGTTTAAAACAACCCAAAGCTTTGTAAATTTGACATCTTGCCTCTGTCAGAAACAGGCAAGATGCCTGTTCCACAAAGAGTTAATTCAATTGTAGGGTGGGCATCTTGCCCGCCCGAACAGGCAAGATGCCTGTTCCACAAAAAGTTAATTCAATTGTGGGATGGGCATCTTGCCCGCCCCAAAATAAATTCAAGGTGAGCAATATGCAATTAGACAAGATGCGACAGCGCGAACAAAAAACCGGATGGATATTAGTAGCACCAGCTTTGATAATTCTGATGCTAGTATTTGCTTACCCAATATTACGCGCTTTTTGGCTGAGTTTATTCACCCAAAACCTTGGTACAGAATTAAAACTGGTTTTTTCCGGTTTTGCTAACTACAGTCGAATGTTAGGCGACGGGCGTTTCTGGCAAACTTTAGGCAACACCACTGTATTTACTGTCGCCTCTGTTGTGCTGGAATTAATTCTCGGTATGGGCATTGCCTTAGTCTTAAATCAATCCTTCGCAGGGCGCGGGATTGTTCGCACAATCTCTCTGCTACCTTGGGCGCTGCCGACTGCATTGATGGGAGTAGCTTGGGCGTGGATTTTTAACGACCAATACGGCGTAATTAACGATATTTTGATGCGTTTGGGATTGATTAAAAATAGCATTAGTTGGCTTGGAGATCCGACTTTGGCAATGATGGCAGTAATTACAGCAGATGTGTGGAAAACTACGCCCTTTGTCAGCTTGCTTTTGCTAGCAGGATTGCAGTCAATTCCCGGTGATTTGTACGAAGCCCACGCGATTGACGGCGCGAGTAGCTGGCAGAGTTTCCGTCAAGTTACGGTTCCCCTGCTGATGCCCCAAATTGTGATTGCTTTGCTGTTTCGATTTGCCCAATCTTTCGGCATTTTTGACTTGATTCAGGTGATGACGGGAGGGGGACCGGCGGGGGCAACGGAGACGGTTTCTATCTACATTTACAGCACGGTAATGAGGTATTTAGACTTTGGGTACGGGGCGGCTTTGGTGGTGTGTACTTTTTTGATGTTAGTGGCAGCAGTTGCGATCGCCACTTACCTGTTATCGAGAGCCCGCACCAATGCAGCCGGAGGAAACTAAGACGATGTTAGATTGGGGATTTTAGATTTGAGATAACCCACAGTTGCACATTTATTTGATTGGTATAAATTATGTCGATCGCCCGCGAACAACCTAGCAAAAAAAACTTTGACATCCGGCAATTAATCTTGCCAATTTCAGCGATATTAATCGTTGCATATTTTCTCGCACCCATTATCTGGCAAGTGCTAACTTCTTTCAAAGTAAATCCGGATATTTCAGCTATTCCAAACGTCTATATTCCCAAACGAATTACTTTCGAGCATTATCTGTCGCTGTTCCAGCGCCGCCCGTTTGCACTTTACATTTTAAATAGCGCTTTTGTTTCCATTACTTCAACATTACTGTGTTTAGCAGTAGGCGCTCCCGCAGCTTATGCTTTAGCCCGGTTGCGACTGTGGGGGGAGAGAATCATCCTGGCAACTGTGACGATTGTGACGCTATTTCCGGCGGTGCTGCTATTTTTGGGACTGCTGGAAATTGTCAAAGCTTTGGATTTAGGCAATAATTATTTAGCATTAATTATTCCTTACACTGCTATCAATCTGCCGCTGACAATTTTGGTAATGCGAAGTTTCTTTCAACAGTTGCCAAAAGATTTGGAAGATGCGGCTAAAGTTGACGGATACAACACTTTTCAAATGCTGTGGCAAATCGTGCTACCGATGACATTCCCCGCGTTAGTCACAACTGGAATTTTGACATTTATTTCAGCTTGGAACGAGTTTATTTTTGCACTAACATTTATGACTCGCGAATCTCTGAAAACTATTCCTGTCGCCACGGCTCAACTCAGCGGGGTGTCAGTATTTGAGATTCCTTACGGCCCGATCGCCGCAGCTACCGTTTTGGGAACTTTGCCCTTGGTTTTGCTAGTTTTAGTATTCCAGCGGCGCATTGTTCAGGGTTTAACTGCGGGGGCGGTAAAAGGATAAATCGATTTTAGATTTTAGATTTTAGATTGAACTGGTTCCTGGGCTGTGCCTGGGAACGAGTCAAACAACATAGTCAACAGTCAACAGTCAACAGTCACCACTTTAAAAATCATGGCAAAATTGCAACTCAAAAACCTCAATAAAACCTACAGCCCTAAAGTAGTTCCCGTAAAAGACATTAGTTTGGATGTTAGCGAAGGGGAATTTCTGACTTTGTTGGGGCCGTCGGGGTGCGGCAAATCTACCACGCTGCGGTTAATTGCAGGGTTGGAACAGCCGACTAAAGGCGAGATTAGAATTGGCGATCGCAATGTCACTTATCTCAGACCGGGCGATCGTGATATTGCAATGGTTTTTCAAAGTTACGCGCTTTATCCGCACATGACAGTATACGAGAATATGGCATCGAGCCTCAAACTTCGCAAAATCCCCTCCAGCGAAATCAATCGGTTAGTGACGGAAGTTGCCACATCCCTCGGATTGACGGAATTAATCGATCGCAAACCAGGAAAACTATCAGGCGGACAGCGGCAGCGAGTCGCCCTCGGCCGCGCATTAGTGCGCCAACCGGAAGTATTTTTGCTCGATGAACCTTTGAGCAATCTCGACGCATTATTACGGGAAAAAGTTAGGGCAGAACTCAAACAATTATTTTCCTCCCAAAAAGCTCCTGTAGTGTACGTAACTCACGACCAAACCGAAGCAATGACGCTTTCTACTAAAGTCGCAGTTCTCAACAGCGGCAACGTCCAGCAACTAGACCCGCCACACTTAATTTATACTCGTCCGGCAAATCAGTTTGTAGCTGGTTTTGTGGGCAGCCCGCAAATGAATTTGCTCGTGCTTAAATGCCAGGGAAATTTTGCGATTTTGGGCGATTTTCGAGTTCGACTCCCAGATATGCCGACTGTGCCACCAGAAATTGTGTTGGGAATTCGCCCCGAACACGTCGGCTTTGCAGATGCAGAGGCCGGCAATATCTCTGCCCCAGAGGCAATTAAAGGTGAGGTTTATTTAGTAGAAAACTTGGGAATGCAAAATTTAGTTAGCGTCCGAGTTAAAGGTGTGGACTCAGTAACGGTGCGGGCTTTGTTGGCAAATGACCGCCACTGGAATTCCGAAATTGTAGAGCTGGTTTTTCCGCCTCAGTTGCTGCACTGGTTTGACGTGAAAACGGGCGATCGCTTGCAATAAGAATTTGCCCTGCAGAGCATGATTGATTAAAAATTGTCTAACCATGTGTATAAAAATATGTTTTTTGCTTCTAACTAAGTTATGACTTTAGTTAGAGGTAGAAATATTTGGCGGCTGTTAACGTGATATTCATGTGTGAACAAGCTAATTGGCTGACACATAGGTGGCGTGTTTACCAGATTTTATCGCTAACCTATAACTCTATTTAGGTGGTTAATCACAAGTTAAAGCTAAGTTGGCTTTACCTCGCATTAGCTGCTGATTTTGGAGCGAGTCAATTAGATGAAAGAACGTTGAAAATTATCACCAATTAACTTAGGGAGTATTACTGAAATGAATTTGATTTCCACAGCCATTGCTCGCATCAGTTCCCTGCTTAAGGGTTTTCAAATCAAGAGTTTTTTGAGTGTTGTCCTAGTCGGTTTTTTGCTCCTAACAACAAATGTTGATTCGGGAAGCAGTAACGAAGGTTTTGGCGCGCAAGCCAGCTCAAAGTCTGAGCTCAACAATCCTGAAAGACCCCAAACAACACGGGAATGGAGGCAAGAAGCTCGCGAAACCTCAGACTCTCCCGGCGAACGAGCCCAGAAGATTGGCCAAGAGGCAGGAGCAGCCGTGAAAGAAATGGGGGAGATGTATCAAGATACTGCTAAGAGAAGTATCCGCGAATTAAAGGATTAGTAGCTCCACCTAAAAAAATATAACACTTTGAGAAACCTGATTGCTTTCGGGGCGCAGCCAAGAGTGCTCGCCCTTCCGGGTTTCTGAACACCTGAAAAGTTTGACGTTTAAATAAGTTGAGCTACTTAATACGGCAGACGCAATCAAGTAGGCGAGCATAAATAAACTAGAACAGATGCTCAAAAAGCCCGTTTCACCTGAGAAACTGGGTTTTTGAGTTGGAAGTTTTTTATCTTGTTAAATTAAATCAAATTCGGGTTAAAAAACTGTTAATCAGACTCGGTGGTTAAAACTGAGATATTGCAGGATTCTTAATCAGCATTTCAAGGGCACGCTAGAAAAAATGGCCCACAATATAGAATTCCTGCGTAATTCCTGATGAATAAATATATTAACAGTCTTTACTTGACAGGCCTGCTGTTCATCCTGCCTGTTTGTCATGCGACAATTGCCCACGCTCAACTTCCCGAAACTTCGGAGACTAATGCCAAGTAAACGAATCTCCTCAAAGATGAACTGTATTTTGGCTTAACAAAACCGGGATGCGAGACAATTGATGAATCAGAATAGCAGGAGTTTGTCAAGGCAGTTATTACCCCTCGCTTTCGAGAAGGGCTAACCGTATTAGACGGCTCCGGGCAGTTTCTCAACAGCTCTGGAATTCTGATTAGAGATAAACTCTAAAATAAATAGTTATTTTAATTTATGAAAGTAGTCCGGCACAGAATCAAACTATTCATTAAATTATCGAAACTTACAAGTACACTTCCCAGCAGGTGTCAGTGTTGCGGGCCACCAGCGAAGTTAAGGTCTCTTTCTGATTCGGTCATCCAATCAGCGTATTTATGATATTATTCGTGGTAATCAAGGTCATATCCTCAAAGATAAGTAGGGTGCGGGTGCAAGAAAAATCATAATTTGTGGGTATCGATCGCAGACTGCAAAAAATCGCTAGACAAACCTGCCCGGGAGAAAACAAAAACATGATGAACGACGGCAACCAAAAAGCTGAAGCGCCTGAAACCGAGGATGCACAAAATTTGTCCGGCATGGCGAAAGCTTTTCTTGTGAGCGTGGCTTGGTCTTACGCAGAGGCATTGGATCGCACGAAACGATCGCGAAATCCACAGGAAGCGGCGCCGGAATCTCCGACAGAACAAGTCGAACCCGAAACTGAAAAAGATTAATGAAAGACTATTAATGCGATCGATTTACCAAACTCTCTGTGCGATCGAACGCAATAGTCAATTAGCTGTTTTGAGTTAAAAACAATTAACTCAGAACAGCGAACTGTGCAGCTTAAGCCGGATTTGTATTGGATTTTACAATAAAAAAAACTTAAATCCCCGTGACCCTTCAACAAGCTCAGGAAAAGCTTTAGTCCGGGGATGACAACTGCGTTGCAGGTTTAAACCTCAACCTATATCTATCCCTAAAAGAAATTTAAACTAAACAAAGTACGGTTTTACCGCTACAGTGTACAAAACAAATAACCAATTTTTAGATCGGTCTCATGTCTAATTCAAAAATGATTGGTAAAGCGATCGCAGGTAGCCTTTGCTTGGGCATCCTCATTAGCTTCAACGCCTCACTCGGCCCAGCATCCGCAGCAACACCAACAATTGCCCAAGAAACAGCAGCCCCGGCCGCTAGCAGCCTCGACCAGCAACTCCTAGGCCAATGGCAAGGCACAGTCCCCTCCGGTCAGTCTTTCACCTTCGTCTTTGCCCCAGAAGGCAAATTGTTTCTCATGGCTAAAGGCCCCGACGGAGCCGCCCGCGCCAAAGAAATGAGGTACAAAGTTAATCTCGGTGAAAAGCCGATGCACATTGATGTCGGCCTCAGCAGCACAGAAACCGTTGAGACTGTTTTTGAGTTGACTCCCGAAGGTCAAATGCGCCTTCAGTTGCAAGGCACTAATCCCGGACAGGCCAGACCTAATTCCTTAAACGAGCAGGCAACCGTGTTTAAAAAGGTTTCCGAGGCCACTGCACTGCCTGCTGACACTCAAGTCATCGGTTTTTAAGGAAAATTGCAGGCAGAAGGCACTCCAGTAGTTCTGAGTTTTGAGTTTTAAGTTATAAACAATTTAAAATTCAAAACTCACCCACAGCGAAGCGTTGCGAGGAATGTTAGCTTTGGCCATCTGTTATGCAAAGCAACCTTAAAATCTTCCCCGTGCCTTCTGCCTTCAACAGGCCCTGCTACAATCCACTTAATCTCCATTTAACTGCCATAGACTTCCATGAGTGAAACCGTCCTAGAAGTTCGCAACCTGCGGGTTCAATTTCAATCTGCGGACGCAGGCGATGCGTCTGCAACCGTCAAAGCGGTTGACGGCATTTCCTTTGAGGTCAAGCGAGGGCAAACTCTGGGCATCGTGGGAGAGTCGGGGTCGGGAAAATCGGTAACATCCCTGGCTGTTATGGGTTTGCTGTCGAGTTCGTCAACCAAAATCGATGGCGAAATTTGGTTTTCTCCGAGAAAAGACGGCGTTAGCAATGGGCCTGTGAATCTGCTGGAAATGCCGGACAGGGAAAAACAAACATACCGGGGCAGCCAGATTGCGACGATTTTTCAAGAACCGATGAGTTCGCTAAATCCCGTTTATACGATCGGATTTCAACTCACAGAAGCCATTTGTTTGCACCAACAGGTGTCGCAGACAGAAGCGCGACGCCAAGCTGCTTCTCTGCTGCAAGAGGTGAAGCTGCTACCGGGCGACGATGAGATCAGGCAGCGGTGTTTGGCTTTGCGGCAAGAGCATTCCCGGGCTGCTGCGGGGAATCAAGCAGGTATGGAGGACGATCGCGATTTGATGCAGCTCGTCAACGGCCAAAAACAAGCTATGCTCGATCGCTATCCCCACGAACTCTCAGGCGGCCAAATCCAGCGCGTGATGATTGCAATGGCCATTTCTTGCAATCCAACTTTATTAATTGCTGATGAACCTACCACGGCTTTGGACGTAACCGTGCAGGCAACAATCTTAGCTTTGCTGCGGGAGTTGCGGGACTCTAGAGGCATGGCAATGATTTTTATTACCCACGATTTGGGCGTCATTGCTGAAATTGGCGATACGGTGGCGGTGATGTACCGAGGCAAGATTGTTGAGTGCGGTGCGATCGAACAAATTTTCAGCAATCCCCAACATCCTTACACAAAAGGTTTATTAGCTTGCCGCCCAACTCTCGATCGGCAAAGGCGTCGCTTGCCGACAGTTTCCGATTTTATGGATGTCACCACAAATGCTAGCGGCGAATTAGTAATTGTCGAGAAAAATGCCGATTTAGACGGCGACAACAGCGGGGGAAATCCCGCTTTTGCAACAGGAAAACCGCCTCGGCTACCGCATATTTCCGAGCCTTTGCTAGCTGTTAATAACTTGCGCGTCGGTTTTCCAGTTCAGGGGATGTTTGGCGAAACTAAACGCTTTTTTATGGCGGTCAACGATATTTCTTTTGAGGTTTACCCGGGCGAGACTTTGGGTTTGGTGGGCGAGTCTGGCTGCGGCAAATCTACTTTGGCGAGAGCTTTGCTGCAATTAATTCCGACAGCCAGCGGTAAAGTGTTTTTTGAAGGTCAAGAAATTACGCCTCCTACGAGAAGTAGCTCGGCATCGCAGTGGATGGCTAATTATCGGATGAAAAAAGACTACGATCGCAAATTGCGGTGGCTGCGGCGCGATATGCAAATTATTTTTCAAGACCCTTTTAGTTCTCTCGATCCGCGCCTAAATGTTGGGGATGCGGTGATGGAACCGATGGTGATTCACCGCTTTGGTAAGAACCAGAAAGAACAGCGCGATCGCGCTGCTTATTTGTTGGATAGAGTGGGTTTAAATCCCGATTTTATGCGACGCTATCCTCACGAGTTTTCCGGGGGACAGCGGCAGCGAATTTGTATTGCTAGAGCTTTGGCTTTGAATCCTAAGTTTATTATTTGCGATGAGTCGGTTTCGGCATTAGATGTGTCGGTGCAGGCGCAAGTTTTAAATTTGCTGAAGGAGTTGCAGACAGAGTTTGGACTGACTTATATTTTTATTTCTCACGATTTGAGCGTGGTCAAGTTTATGAGCGATCGCGCGATCGTCATGAACAAAGGTAAAATCGAGGAAATTGGCACTGCCGAGCGCATTTACCGCCAACCGCAGCAAGCTTACACGCGGCAACTCATAGCTTCTATTCCTGCGGGGAATTTGGAGCGAATTCGGCAACAGCAATTAGGCCGCAAATCTGCTTTGGGTGCTGTGGCGCCTTGGCCCCCATCGCCTGCAGATGAATCAGAACAAAATTGATATCTAGTGTTTTTAACTCGTATCAAGTACCAATTGCCTGTTACTAAATACCAATTGCTAATTAGCCATTACGCGCGAACATATCGAGCAACGAAAAACTGCTACGAATATTTTTTTCATTGTATCTTCACAAATTAGCAGTTAATCTTTATTTTAAATTCATAATTTATGGTCAAATTCAACCTGCTTGAACTTGACTAATATTCCTGATTTTTCAACCCACAGCCAGGGCGCTCCACGCAGTATTTTCCTACATCAAAGCTAGTTATTTCTAGACGCAAAAAGTGCGGTATAACACGCTACTATAAGGCGGTAAGCAGCTTCAGGCGCAGCCTAGATAATTAGGTTCTGCGTCTAAGACTAGCTAAATTAGGCCAAATGTCCAATGACTAACAACAATATGTCGCGTAGTATTATAAGTAAACTCTCTCTATGAGTCGGAAAAATTAGAAAATGCGTACCCCAGCTAAAAAGAGATTGGTGGCTACTTCCGTAAATACACTTAATTATCGCCTCGTGTTGCGTAAAATTACGCAAGTCTCCAATACTAGAATTCGCACAATAGGAAATATTTATAATATTTAAACATCTTTATTGTATTTAAATCAGCACAACTCAAAGTAACTATAGAGTAAAAGAATGAAACATTCAGTTCAATTAGGAGAATCCAAAAGCACTAAATTGGTGAAATTCCTGCAAGTGTTGTGGACAAAAATTACGGCAGCAGTCACCAGAATAGAAAAGGCAGAAGGCAGCAAGGAGTATGAAAAAAAAATCAGCGTAGCGACGATCGCCCCTGGCAGTTTATTCTCAATTTTGATAATTGTACTGCTTGTCTTAAACGGGTGGCTCGTAGCTGGCAGCGGTGATAATTTCCACGATAGCCAACTCGCCTTGGGATTTTTGGCAATAGCAAATATTGTCTTTTTGGCAGTATCGGCGCGCTCAAACGCATCTGCTGTCGTAGCCCAAAACGATCGCCCATCCAGCGAACCCAACGGGGGCGAGCGCTTTTTTAGCCTCTCGCTAGATATGCTGTGCGTCCTTAGTTTTGACGGTTATATAACACTCATCAACCCAGCAGCAGAAAAAATCCTCGGCTATTCCCCAGGAGAAATGATTGGCCAACTCTTCATTGAATTCGTGCATCCAGACGATCGCGAAACTACTTTAAAAGAAGCTGAAAGTATCGCTGCGGGGAATAATACCGTTGGGTTTGAAAACCGCTGGCGCTGTCGCAACGGTTCTTACAAGTGGATAGCCTGGACTGCTACCCGTTTCTGCGAGGAAGAATTGATCTATGGTGTCGGCCGCGACATTACCGCTCAAGAACAAGCAGAAGCAGCGCTGCAAGAGAGCCAGCGTTTTGTTGAGCGAATTGCCAATACCAGTCCGAATCTTCTCTTTGTTTACGACGAAACCGAGCAGCGAAATATCTACAGCAACCGCGAAATCACTGATACCCTCGGCTACACCGCCGAAGAAGTTGAAAACATGGGCAGAAATCTACTGCCCACCATCATTCACCCTGACGACTTAGCTAAATTTCCCGGCTATTTTCAGCAATTAGAAAATGCTCCCGACGGCGAAGTTATTGAGTACGAATATCGGGTACGCGATCGACAAAATTGTTTGCACTGGTTAGTCAGCCGGAATATTGTATTTAGCAGAACCGAGGAGGGAAAAATTAAGCAGCGTCTCGGTGCTGCTACGGACATTACAGAGCGCAAAATAGCAGAACAAGCTTTAGCAGAACAATTGAAACTTTCTCTATTCACAGCAGATGTGGGAATTGTTCTAACTCAAAACCAGGGTTTGCGTACAACTTTGCAATATTGCGCCGATGCAGTTGTTCGCCATTTGGATGTTGCCTTTGCTCGGATTTGGACATTGAATGAAGACAGAAATGTATTGCAACTGCAAGCAAGCGCGGGGATATATACTCATATTAACGGCGCTCACAGCCGTATTGCTGTCGGCGAGTTCAAGATTGGTTTAATCGCCCTGGAGCGACAACCTCACATCACTAATTGTGTGAAAGAAGATCCCCTAATCCAGGACAAAAAATGGGCCTCACGAGAAGGAATGGTGGCTTTTGCTGGATATCCGCTAATTATTGACAATCAGTTGCTGGGAGTAATCGCGATGTTTGCTCGCCAAGAGTTGAACGAATCAACGCTGATTGCTTTGGCGTCAAGTGCCGATACGATCGCCCTGGGAATTAAGCGCAAACAAACAGAAGAAGCTCTCGCCAGACAACAGCAAACTTTGAGGGCAATTATTGACAACGCTCCGATCTGGGTATGGCTGACAAATGCTAGCGGGCGGATGTTATTAATTAACAAAACTTTCTGCGAAGATGTGGCTATACCTGAATCAAGATTTTTAGCAGCGTCTCACTATTCCGAAGTTTTGGGATTAGAAGCATCGGCTAACTGCATGGAATCTGACGCGCAAGCGTGGAGCCAAGATATTCCCTGTTATTCTGAAGAAATGATGCAGCTTGCGGATGGTAAAGAACATTATTTGGAGACAATTAAAACTAAGGTAAAAGATGATTCTGGTAACGCGATCGGCTTAATCGGTTTGGGTTTGGACGTTACAAAACAAAAAGAATCTCAAAGACAGTTGCAAAAGTCGGAAGCGAGATTCCGCAAATTAGCGGAGCAGGAAGCGCTGCTGAACCAGCTAGCTAGCAATATCCGCGAATCTCTGGATTTAGGTACTATTTTAGCAACAACTGTGCAGCAAATTCGCGACTTGCTGCAAGTCGATCGCTGTGTGTTTATCTGGTATTTGCCCGACGCTTCGCCACCTGCTTGGGATGTCGTCCACGAATCTAAAAATGATGACTTGTTCTCGCTTTTGGGCTATTACCCTGCTGACATAACGGGTACGCTGCCACAAAAAATCGCTAAGTTGGAAGTTTATCAAATAGATGATGTTGCCACTTTCAGCAATCCAGTAGAAAGGGAATTCTTTTTGCAGGTGGGTTACAAGTCTGTCTTGGATTTGCCGATTAAAAGTGCCGGAGGTTTAACTGGTGTTGTTAGCTGCGTTTCTTGCAGGGAGGTTCGCAAGTGGACAAAAGAGGAAGTGGAGTTAATGGAGGCAATTGGCGATCAATTGGCGATCGCCATCAGTCAATCCGAACTTTACACTAAAAGCGTCGATTCAGCCCGGATAGCGCAAGAACAAGCTGCCAAACTCGAAGTAACTCTGTGCGAACTCCAGCAAGCTCAAACTCAACTCGTGCAGGCAGAAAAAATGTCTAGCCTCGGTCAGATGGTAGCAGGAATTGCCCACGAAATCAATAACCCGGTCAGCTTTATTTTCGGCAATCTTACCTACACAGAAGAATACACTAGAAACCTGATGAAACTGCTGCAAATGTATCGAGATGAATACCCGGAACCTTCTCCAGCAATTCAGGAAGAAATAGAAGTGTTAGAGCTAGATTTCTTGCTAGACGACTTGCCGAAAATGCTGTCTTCTATGCAGGTGGGAGCCACTCGCATCCGGGATATCGTGCGGAGTTTGCGGAATTTCTCTCGCCTCGATGAATCTGACATGAAAAAGGTTAACATTCACGAAGGCATCGACAGTACATTGATGATTTTAGAACACCGTCTGAAATTTCAGCCCGATAGCGTAGCGGGTACGGAGTCTCATCGCCCACCAATTCAAGTCATTAAAGAATACGGACAACTGCCACGGGTGGAGTGCTACGCCGGATTGTTGAATCAGGTGTTTATGAATATTATTGCTAACGCTATTGACGTGTTACAAGAAGAGCTCGAAAATCCGGGAATTATCCGCATTCGTACAGAGGTAGAAGGTACTCTCGCTGTGATTAGAATTGCTGATAACGGTGCAGGTATCACAGATCAAGTCAAGCAACGGATATTTGACCCCTTCTATACTACCAAACGGGTCGGTTCAGGAACGGGGATGGGTTTAGCGATTTCCCATTCAATTATTGTAGAAAAACATAAAGGTGAAATCAAGTGTTTCTCGGTGGTGGGGAAAAGCACTGAATTTATAATCGAGATTCCGATTAAAAGGGCAGAAAATTAAATGGGTTTGTTGGTCAAAATACTAAGGTGCGTCAGTTGGAAAAACCAGTTATTTTTGTACTAACTTTAAGACTGACGAACCCTACATATGCCAAAATATAAAAGTTATTTTAGCAGAATTTTGTATGGTTGACAATATGAACTAGACAACTAAAATTGATATGATATTAAAAATCTAAAATCTAAAATCTAAAATCTAAAATCTAAAATCTAAAGACGCACCCGACAGGCTACCAACAGAGAAAAGTTATTTTTCCATAAATTTGTCTGGTGCGTATTGCCCACCCTCCAACTAAAATTGATATGATATTAAAAATCTAAAATCTAAAATCTAAAATCTAAAATGGCATTACCTCCCGGCAGTTTCGGTTTACCCCTAATTGGCGATAGCCTCAAGTTTTTGCGAGATTCCCAATTTGCCAAAAAACGCCACCAGCAGTACGGGCCCATTTTCAAAACGAGCATTTTCGGAGAGCCTACCGTGTTTATGCGTGGCCAAGAGGCTAGTTTGTTTGTTTTAAGCAAGGAAAACCAATATTTTGTTGTGAGTTTTCCTCCGAGTACGAAAGCGCTTTTAGGGCCGCTTTCCTTGTCCCTGCAAACGGGTGCTAACCACCAAAATCGGCGCAAGTTGCTGTACCAAGCGTTTCAGCCGCGAGCTTTAGCCGGCTACATCGGCGCGATGGAAGATATCACTCAGCGCTATTTGGAAAAATGGGTCGAAATGGAAACCCTGACTTGGTATCCTGAACTGAGAAATTATACTTTTGATGTTGCGTGTAAGTTGTTAGTAGGGATGGAAAAGGGTTCGGAAACGGCGCTAGGACATTATTTTGAAACTTGGTCTAAGGGTTTATTTTCGATTCCTTTAGATGTGCCTTGGACTCAGTTTGGTAAGGCGAAAAAGTGCCGCAAGCTGCTGTTGGCAGAACTGGAAAAGATTATTCGCGATCGCCAGCAAGGAACCCCTAGCGGCAATGATGCTTTGAGTTTGCTGATTTCGGCTCGCGATGACGAGGGAAAAAGTTTGAGTTTGGATGAGTTAAAAGATCAAGTGCTGTTGCTGCTTTTTGCGGGACACGAAACTTTAACTTCGGCGATCGCCTCTTTTTGCCTCCTCCTAGCTCAACATCCCGATGTGATGGCAAAAGTGCAGGCCGAACAGCAGCAGTTCCCCGCAATTGAACCGCTAACCTTGGAACAGCTCAAACAAATGACTTATTTAGAACAGGTGCTGCGAGAAGTGCTGCGTTTAGTTCCACCGGCGGGAGGTGTTTTTCGGACAGTAATTAATGCTTGTGAGTTCGGCGGCTATGAAATTCCCAAGGGTTGGAGCGTGGTTTCTGGGATTACTCAAACCCATCAGGATAGTCAACTTTATCCGGAACCCGATCGATTCGACCCCGATCGATTTAGCTCGGATCGATCGCCTAAACCTTTCAGCTACGTGCCATTTGGCGGCGGTTTGCGAGAATGTTTGGGCAAAGAATTTGCCCGGTTAGAGATGAAGTTGTTTGCAGCAAAGATGGTTCGGGAGTACGAGTGGGCTCTGTTACCGGATCAAGATTTGAATTTGATCGCAATACCGATGCCTCATCCTCGCGACGGTTTGCGAGTAAATTTTCGTCGAACAACTATGAACAGGTAGAAAATCCAGCTCCCCGACTTCTTGAAGAAGTCGGGGAAGCTCATACCAAATCCGGCTGTATACCCTCCCGATCTATCTTCCTCTTCTTCTTTGTGTCCTTCGCGGTTTATCAAAAAGAACTAAGGCAAGCGTGTCACAATTAGTAAAGTGCGTCAGATGCCCAAACCCTAGATAAGCCGATAGCATCTCAATCCACATCCAATTTCATCGGGCCCAAATACTTAGTTAAATAAGGAGAAAAAACCTCATAAATCAGAGTCAAGGGCTTACCATGATGCCAAAACAAATAGTGTCGCCCCCAAAAAGGCCCCGACTGTTCAAAAGCTGACTCCAAAGCCACCGAATCACCGCAATAAATGCCCTGCACATCGCGATACAATTCTGTCCGCAGCCTCGCTAAACTGGCCCAAATTGGCAAAGATTTATTTTGTAAATATTCGTCTACATGACTTGCTTCCCACCAAGAAGTCGCATAGGCCAAGCGCTGTCCCGAAGCAGTCCGCAGCCACACTTGGCGGCGCAGGCGCGGCCCCGGAACGGCGACAATTTGCTGGGGCGCGCCGTCTGCGTCTTCACCCACTAAAGACATATCGATGACATCAACTTCTGTGGGTTCCCCTGTCAGCAGTTGCAGGTGACGGGTGGGGGAACCGTCGCCCAGGAGCAGTATTTGCCACGCCGGTGCGAGCTTGGTGTGGGGCAAACCCTTCTGTACTGCGTCTTCGGCTCCTTGCCAGAGGGGGTTGAGAGCGTGCCAGGTGCGGCTGTTTTTGGGTGTAAATGTTGCAGTCAAGGGTCTTTACAAAACTTAATTTTTTGTTTATTATAACGCTTCTTCAATTATCCACTCAAAAATTAAAAATTGATCGACCGAGGACGATCGCCCGTAGGATCTCCGGTTAAATAGTTATAATACTTCTGTTCGGGATTTTTATTCTTCCTTCTTGCTTCTTCCTTCTTCCTTCTTCCCTCTGCTATATGTTACGAATAACCGAAATAAAACTCCCCCTAGATCATCCTCAAGATGCGATCGCCAGTGCCATTCTCAAAAAGCTGCAAATCCCCCCCGAAGAATTGCTCAGCTATTCCATCTTCAAGCGCAGCTACGATGCTCGTAAAAAAGGAGAAATCCTCCTTGTCTATATTCTGGATGTAGAGACGACACAGGAAAAGCAACTTCTCCAACGCTTCAAAAAAGATCCTCATGTAATGGTGACACCAGACACGAGTTATCGCTATGTAGCGCAAGCCCCCAACAATTTGACGATTCGCCCCATTGTGATTGGTACAGGGCCGTGCGGTATGTTTGCAGGTCTCATGCTGGCACAAATGGGCTTTCGCCCCATCCTTTTAGAACGCGGAAAAGCAGTACGCGATCGCACGGTTGACACGTTTGGATTTTGGAAGAAAAAAGCAGAATTCAACCCAGAATCTAACGCCCAGTTTGGCGAAGGTGGTGCGGGTACTTTTTCCGATGGCAAACTCTACAGCCAAGTTAAAGATCCTCAGCATTATGGACGTAAGGTGCTGACGGAACTTGTGAAGGCGGGAGCTTCACCGGAAATTTTATATATTAATAAACCGCATATTGGCACGTTCAAACTGGTGGGAATTGTCCAAAATCTTCGCGGCCAAATAGAATCATTAGGGGGAGAAATTCGGTTTCAAACTCGTGTAGAAGATATCCACATCGAAAATGGAAAAGTGCAGGGACTTACCCTCGCCAGCGGAGAATATATTGCTAGTAATTATATAGTTCTGGCGGTGGGACACAGCGCCCGCGATACTTTTGAAATGTTGTTTTCGCGCGGGGTTTACATCGAAGCAAAACCATTTTCTATTGGTTTTCGAGTCGAACATCCCCAAACTATCATCGATCGCTGTCGTTTTGGCGATCGGGCAGGCCATAAGCTTTTGGGCGCCGCCGATTACAAACTGGTTCACCATTGCCAAAACAATCGTTCTGTATATAGTTTCTGTATGTGTCCCGGTGGTTTGGTAGTGGCGGCTGCGTCAGAACCGGGGCGACTTGTCACTAATGGGATGAGTCAATATTCTCGCAATGAACGCAACGCTAACAGCGGAATTGTGGTGGGTATCACGCCGGAGGATTATCCCGGTCATCCCTTAGCAGGAATTGAGTTTCAACGTAGCCTAGAAGAACGGGCATTTGAGTTAGGAGGTGGCACTTACAACGCCCCTGGGCAGCTTGTGGGTGATTTTTTGGCAAATCGCCCTTCCACGGCGCTAGGCAGTGTGCAGCCGTCTTATACGCCAGGAGTTGTGATGACTGATTTGAGCGAAAGTTTGCCAGGTTATGCGATCGCAGCTATCCGCGAAGCACTTCCGGCTTTTGACAAACAGATTAAAGGATTTGCGATGGATGATGCGGTTTTGACTGGGGTGGAAACGCGCACTTCTTCACCAATTCGGATTAAACGCAAGGAAGATTATCAGAGTTTGAATACAGAAGGTCTTTATCCTGCTGGGGAAGGTGCAGGATATGCGGGTGGAATCCTGTCGGCAGGAATTGATGGGATTAAGGTGGCGGAGGCGGTTGCTTTGAGTATTTTGCGATCTTCAAACCACAAAATTTGACGCGGGATTTGAGGATTTTTAGATGATTTGAAGATTGCCGTCAACTGTCAACAGTCAACCGTCAACTCTGTTCAAACAGCAGCTAAACGCGATCGAATTTCCGTATCCGTATACTCCGGCGTCCAGCCTTCTTGCGTGGTAAAATAGCGCACCGCTTTAATTTTCCGGGCTGCTGTCAAATAAAACCAATGTTCTGTATTCGCCGGTACGTTGATAAATTCTTCCGGCTGCACTGTGAGTTCGACTTGGCTACCGTCAGGCCGCACGAAGCCGAAAATGCCCTCGCCTGCTACGATATAGCGGACTTCATCATCGGCGTGGATGTGGCACTTGTTGAATTTGGACAGCATGGTGTCGAGGTTGGGAATGTCTGGGTGCAGTACAATTAAGTCGCGATCCTGATAGCCTGCACTTTCGGACAACTGTTGAAAGTAGCCGTCGAGGGCTTGTAACACTTGCTCTTTTTGATTGTCGTCAAGAGCATCTTTAGCTAACAAATTTTGAATTTCAGCGCTGTCACCCACTGGCCAGCGGTTGAGTTGAATGTTTAAAGGCGCGAGTTCGCGGGTAATGTCGCTTTGTTGAGTGTAGGTTGTACCGTTTTCGAGTTGCAGGATAGCCATTTTTGCACGTTCCAATTTTTGGGTGAGGCGATACACAGGCACTGTGAAAGATGTTTGTCGATCGCGCCTGTACCAGATTCACAATTTTAACGCTAATTTGAACAGGCTTTCCGCCCTGTTCCACAACAGTTCAATATTTGTCGCGATAACATTGATAAGTCAGGCGCCAGCTAGCACCAGCAGCGATCGGCAATCCTGATATCTTAAATGTAACTTTTGCAACAACTATGCCTACTTATACGGGAATTTCTAGTGAAGCATTTCAGCATCCCCTTGATCGCCAAGCTGAGGAAGCGTTACGCAGTGTGCCTGGATTTGACTTAATTGCCAGCAAATTTGTAGAATTTGTCTACGAACGACCACAATTCGTTTACCTAATGGGAAATAGCATTCAAGTCGGCCCGCGCCAATATGCCAGCATTTATCATATATTTCGCGAGTGCGTGCAGGCTTTAGATGTTTTTCCAGAACCGGGTTTGTTTGTTTCTCAGAATCCCTCAGTTAACAGCTATGCCCTGGGAAAAAACCAGCCTTATGTAGAATTAAACACTGGTCTTTTAGACTTGTTGGACGAGGCGGAACTGCGGGTAGTCTTGGCTCACGAGTTGGGACACATTAAATGCGGCCATCCAACTTTAAATCAAATGGCGATGTGGGCGATGAGCGTTGCCTCGACAATTGGCGAGATGACTTTCGGTTTGGGAAATATGGTCGGTAGCGGTTTAATTTTCGCTTTTTACGAGTGGCGGCGCAAGGCTGAATTGTCGGCAGACCGGGCGGCTTTGTTGGTGACGGATGACTTGAACAGTGTGATGAAGACGATGATGAAACTTGCGGGAGTTAGCAGTAAATATGCTGACCAATGCAGTTTGCAAGAATTTATCCGCCAGTCTGACAACTATCAAGAGCTCGATCGAGACAATCTCAACCAAGTGTATAAATTTTTACTTTACAACGGGGGCCAAGGCGTGATGCTGAGTCACCCTTTCCCCGTGGAAAGGCTGAGGTATTTGCGAGACTGGGCCAGTTCCGAGGAATACCGCCAAATTAAGCTGGGGAACTACAAGCGGGCTGTATCCGAGGGCGCGGTTGATGTCAAGTCGCAAACGCCTAACAGTGAGACGGAGGCTTTGCGCCGTCAGATTGAAGAGTTGCAGCGGGAGATCGAGAGGCAAAAATCAAAGCGAAACTAAGTTTCCTCGTCCCCAGGCTCTGCCTGGGAACCAGCTAAATGTTTGTTGAAGATTTACCGGATTTGAGGGAGGGGGAAACGTAAAAGGAAGGTAAACCAGTGAGAGACTTACTCACAACTGGCCTCCAATCTAAAAACTGTCCCCTCCTTTCGGAAATCTGTTTCTGAGGAGGTGTAGTTTAAATCAAGAGAAGCTTATAAATCAACGGGGCTAAAAAAAATGAATATTGATAACGCAATGAATACTAACCAACCAACTTCTAGTTTTTTCGGCAATGTGGGAAAAGTTGCGATCGCGCTGACTCTTCTAGCTGCCGGTATGGCATTTACAAATCCTGGGAGAGACAAATACCTAACTTATGCTTCCGGGGTGCTACAAACCGAGTTGGAAAGCACTGTGTGTAAAGATTCTCGCGTTCCGAAAGCTTTGAGCGGCATTACAGATACTTTGATCGGCAGTTGCAAGAATTTGCTGACTTCGCAGCGCGACACGATCGAAAGCTTGCTCGACAATACAACGCAGCGTCAGAATTTAGGCGTTGCCAGTATTTACACAACTGAATTAGGTAAAAAAAGCTATCAAACGGTTGGAGCTTTTGGTAATTTTGTTACCCTGCCACCTAGTTCTGAAAATGTTCAAAATTAGAGTCAAATTAAGTTCACGTGTTGAAACCGGGTTTTTTAGAAAGCCCGGTTTTTGCTTACGTAATCCTCTCTCAGTAAATCTCAATAAATTCGGAGAGCAATAGCACATATTTTTAATGAGACCCGCTATTAGAGAGAAAATATTAAGTTTTCTTAAAGAAGAAAAGTTATTGTCCCACTTAATATTAACATGAACGCTATAAAGTTTGATGTTTAACAAATAAGCAGATGGTAATGCAATTAAGTAAGGGTGAGAGATTTAATATATCTAAAGAAGCGCCCGGTTTGAAAAAAATGGCGATCGCCCTCGGTTGGCAGGTGACAGAGGCAGGACAAAGCTACGAGGTTGATGTCTCTGCGTTTATGCTAGGTGCTGACGGCAAAATACCTAACGATAAATATTTGATTTTTTACAATAATTTGCAATCCTTTGACAATTCTGTACTGCAAGTGATTCGGGATAAAAACAACAGAAGTCAAGAGAATAAAACTATTTACGGCGTTATCTTAAAAAGAGTTAATCCTGAAATTGAGGAAATAACTTTTGTTGTCACTATTGACGAAGCCGATAAAATCAAGGCAAATTTTAGCAATATCAAAAATGCTTTTATCAAAATTACCAATTTGGATACAGGAAGCGAACTTGTTCGTTATGAATTAAAAGAGAATTTTTCGCTAGAGACTGCTGTAGAATTTGGTCGCTTGTATAGAAAGAATGGAGAGTGGAGATTTCAAGCGGTAGGAGCAGGATATCAGGCAGGATTGCAGAGTTTTGTTGACAAGTATTGCACCTAAAGTAGCAGCGTTGAAAAAATCTCGCCTGCAAATTCTGATAGCAGCAGTACAAGAACTCGCAGCAGGAGAAGAAGTAAAAGGTAAACCCCAGTCACATTAGTCAATATAGCAACCGTCAAGACAGTTAGGACGTTGTTAATGGCTGAAACGATAAATTTTACTGCTTCTTCCCTCTTCCTTCTTCCTTCTTCCTTCTTCCTTCTGCTATAGATGACAAAATCTCCTGGTAAGCATCGATGGTTTGTTGGGCGATCGCCTCCCAGTTATAATGCTTTCTTGCATACTCTTGGCCGTTCAATCCCCGGCGTTGACGTTCCTGTGGATTCAGAAGTGCTGATTTGATTGAATTGGCGATCGCCCCTACTTCCAAAGGCCCCACCCAACCAGCTTCTGCTTGCTGTATGTCTTCCGCAATATGTATGCGATCGGAAATGGCGACAGGTACACCAGCGGCCATCGCTTCTGCTACAGCAATGCCAAAGTTTTCGTAATAAGAAGGCAATACAAATAAGTCGGCTTTTGTCAACAGTTCAAGTTTTAAATCACCGCTCACAAAGCCAGTTATTCTTGTGTATTTTGCTAAGCTTGAATTATGAATTTGTACTTTAATTTGTGTTTCATAATCAGCATCTTGGGGATTTGAACCAGCTAAAATAAAGTGAAACTCTATGCCCGATGCCAAAATACTTTCTAATGCTGGAATTAACAAATTAAGCCCTTTTTTAGGTTCAATTCGCGACATAAATAAGATGATTGGCACTTCTGATTCCCGCAATCTCTGAGGAAACAAACCTGCTCTCACCCCCAATGGAATCACCAAATCCCGTGGCACAGGCATCTTGCCTGTGCTACCCAAACCAAATCTTTCTGAGATTTTAGCCTCTTCTTTACTTGTGAAATGAATTGCGGCAGCGCCTGCTAAATTAGGGCCTTCTAAAAGCGTGGCATAAATCTGTTTCAAGCGCTTTTTTTTCTGCAAATCAGCGGGATCAAGCATACCGCAGGGACGCATAATATATGGCAACTTGTGATATCTAGCAATTGTGGCGGCAAAGGTAGTTACTGGTGAGAAAAGAGCGTGAATATGAGCCAGGTCAAATTGTCGCGCGTTTTCATTTAACCACTGCAATAACGAGAGTGAAAATTTATATCTGCGCCAGGGATAACAGCGGAAATAAATAATCTGATAACCGTTTTGTTGTATTGGTTGATTTAGAGGAACATCTAAAGGAAGTTGACCGATATCTCCGTTAGAATCTGTGGTGATAATGGTGACATCAATGTTTTTTGCTGCGAGGGCCGCAGAAAGTCCGAGTACCATTTGACTTGGCCCGCCGTATACCAAGGAAATTGAGGGGATAATTTGGAGAATCCGCATCAGGGATAGTTATTTAAATCAACATACCAACATCTCCCCTTACAAATTTAATTATCTGCAAAAGGCTGCCCGTCTAGCTGTTCAGCTTCCTCTCTTTTTGTTGCTGTAATTTGGGTATTGTGAGCCATTGTCTTGGAAAATTCATACATTTCACTGGCTTTTGCTTCCGCAGCTTTCACAATTTCAAGGATTTCCAGGAGTAGGCTTTCATCGGGTAATTGTTTCATGGCAATGCTTCTAATCTCTCAACTACTTTGTCTATCATACTTCTCGATTCTGGAGCCATCTTTAGCAAGGCTGCTAAATAATCTCCTGCTTTTTGAACATCTTCATCGGGAACACCAGCCATTAATACATTGCCCACCATGTGCTCTGCTTGTAAGCGAGTACCTGCTACGTTGAATTGAAAATTGGTGATCAAAGAAAAGTATTGCATCAGTATTTCATTTTGCGGAAAAAGAGACATGGCTCTTCTAAGTGCAAAAAGTCCCTGCGTTGCTTGGCGCTCGCTATCGTCTAGTACCTGGTAGAGCTCGTCAACCAAAGAGCGTATCTCGGAAGGAATAGACATTTACCAAATTTTTTATTTAACACTTGCATTATAGCTAAAAGTTACAACAATTCTTTGTAGAATTCCAACAACTGCTCAGCTAAGGCTTTATTGGTATAATTGCTCATCGCTCTATGATAACCCCGATCGCCCAAATCGGCCGCCAAATCCTGCCCCTCCATCAATTTCTGCAAACACTCTCGCAAAACCCCTGCATTTCCTTCTGGGAATAATAACCCCGCATCGCCGATGACGTGGGGAATTTCCCCGCAGTCGGAACCAATCACCGGAATGTGACAGGCCATCGCTTCAATTAAAACGTGACCGAATTGTTCTTTCCAGCCCACAGTGGTCAAAGTTTTGAATTTATAGCTGGTTTGCGAAGGCAATACCAAACAGTTCATTAAGTTAATGTAGGGGGGGATTTCTTCGTGGGAAACGCTTTCTACCCAGATTATTCGCTCGCTGATTCCCCATTCAATACATTTTTCGGCGAGGTGCGTCCGCAATTTTCCTTGTCCTACTAACAGCCACTTCCAAGAGCTTTTCTTTAACCCTGCCAAGGCTTCAGCTAAAGTCAACAATCCTTTTTCTTCGACAAATCGCCCTACAAATCCTACCACAAAATCGGTCGGTTTAATTCCTAACCTGCGCGATAAATCAGCGTCTTTACCAGTGCGGCGAAACAAAGTTTCATCTACTCCGAGTTGTGGCATTACTTTTACCGCACCTTGATAGCCGCGCTGCCGCAAAATTTTAGCTCCATCTAAGTTGCCTGCAATAATTCCGTCGGTGTGCTGAAGATTGTAATTTTCTAAGACTGAAATGGGCCACTTCAATTGATAAGGCAGATTCCACCAAGTAAATAATATATTTTTTGCTTGGAGTGTGAGCAGTTTATTTAGTAAAATTAATTGAGCACAAGCGAGGGATTTTGAACCTTGTTCAACTTGAATTATCTGCGGCTTAATTTTTTGCAAAAGTTCAATTAAATCTCTACCAAAAGTTAGCAATCCTTGATTGTTTTGACTAAAGTTGGAGACGGGGACTACTTTAAATGAGCCTTTTTGATAAAATTGCGTTTCTATAATTTTATTTTGTACGCCTCCCGGTTTCCAACGCCGCGGCACTACAACTGTTACTTCAATGTCGGGTTCTAGGTTGGCTAATATCTTGAATTTTTCCCGATTAATGTCCACAATATAGGTGTGACTAGCCACGAGAATTCTCATTTATTGGGAAGGGCGAATGGGAATAGGTAATTATTGAGCGTTAATCTTGTCTTGATGGCTATAACTTTGTCCATCATTCCACAGAGATTGAATTAGTGTATTGATAGCACTGAGAAAACCCAGGATATAAAAAGCAAATCTAGTTATAATTTTAATGGGCGAGTGGCTTTTATAACAAGGTGGATTTCCCAAAACGTGGCAGTCAAATAGTTTGGCAAAAAATCGCAGGCATTGAAAAGCTGTTAAATTTTTCAATCCCATGAGGAAATGGTTGTGATAAAATGTTACTTGATATTCGATCGATCGCGTACTGACATCGTGACATCCGCCGCTCTCTTCCCCCAAGTGAACTAAAGACGCATTGGGATCGTACCAAATTTTCATGCCAGTCGATCGCAATCTCAAACAAAAATCCGACTCCTCCCGCACCGCACTCCCTGCAAACCGCTCATCAAACCTCAGCCCCCATTCGGCAAAAACCTGCCTGCGAAATGACATATTGCAGCCTCTAGCCGAGAGCACCTGCTGCGGTTTTACTGTATGCACCAAATCGATAAAATACCAGGCAATGCCCGCATCCATCGCTTCTGAGGGCAAATATTCGATCGCCAAATCGCCTCCAGAATTATCCAGTTTCATTCTGTCAAAAACCCTGCCCGCCACACATCCCACATCGGGTTTTTCTAAATAGTTGTCAGCGTGAGCTGCCAAAAAACCATCTGGCAATTGTACATCATCATCAATAAATAAAATAATCTCTCCAACTGCGCGCCGGACTGCATAATTTCGAGCAGCAGGCAAACTCGCCCAATCTACTCTAAACCAGCGAATTTGGCCCGCATTTGCCAATTGCTCTAAATAAACTTGAGTTTCCGATTCGTGGCTGCGAGTTTGATCAATTACCAGCACTTCAAAATTCGGGTAATTTTGCCGAATCGCATCAGCCAATGTCTCTCGCAGAGGTTGTTCACGGTTGTAGGTAGGTATCACAACAGAAATCATCATTTGCAGTTGCCACTTTGCTTATTTCTCTACACGCCAAAGCCAGCCATCGCCTGGTTTGTAAATTAATGTAATTTTATATTTTTGCACTTTTTCTAGTTCAAATTTTAATGCTTCTGTAGCTCGGTAGAGAAATACATCGCTAAAACCATCAGGAATTTTGACTTGTTCGGGTTTAACTGCCAGCAAAAGCTGTACTTGCGGCTTCAGCATATAGCTGACAGACAGTATTTTTCCTGTGATGTTGTTGCCTCCGTGAGTGATTACTAAAGGTTTTTTCGCTTGATTTACAATCGCCGCTACTTGCGGATTGTATTTAGTGCTAGAAGGATATTTGTTCCACCACAGTTGGGACTGTGAGCTGACGGCACAAGAAACTATTCCACTCGATATTAGCGCTATTAAACCGAACTGCCATAGCTTTTGTTGGCGGGGATTGGTAGCGACTTTAATTTTAGCGGTGAATAGGTAGGCAACAGCTATCTGGATTGCTAAAATATAGGGAACCAGATAGCGATCGGCAACGCCTCGCACTGCTATCAATACTATCGCTGTAATTCCGATCGCTGTCAAGACAAACAGCCAAACTCGTTTAGGACTTGAGCGGCAGAGCGAGTATATTGAATGTGCGATCGCTAACAGCAATACGGCTACTACAATCACTCGGATTAAATCTGTAGTCATATTTATAGAACCAGATTTGATGATTCCGCCTTCCCAATGCGTGTCGATAAACATTCGGCAGGTGATGAGAATTAAAGGTTGAAGTGAAGATATCAAAGGCATGAAAAAGCGGGGAAAGCCTACTGTTGACTTAATTTCTTCCGAATTATCAAGTAATACCCAAATCCAAGGAGCAAAAAGAATTATTGCTATCGCTGAAGCTAGTAAATAAGCAATTAATGTTTTGCTAAAACGCCAATTCTCCTTAATAATTACATAGATGCCGTGGGCGAATACTACTAAAAAAAATAATAAACTAGAATAGAGTCCTAAAGTCAGGGCGATCGCATAAATAGACCAAACAGCCTTGCTCAATTTAGATGTGATCGGAGAATTTTGTAGGGTGATAGCCCGCAGCAGAATTGCATTCGACAGCAAAACCAGGACTGCAAACATCATGTAGGGTCTTGCCTCTTGCGCGTACAAGACGTGAAAGGGGGAAACAGCAACGATTGTAACAGCCACCCATCCCACAGACGCAGAGCGAAATAATTCCCAGCACAGCCAATAAATGCTGGGAAAAACTAACAAACTAATCAAAGCTGAAAGACTTCTGACAGTCGCCACTTGCGGGTCGAACAACTGCACCCAAAACCTGGCTAAAATAAAATACAGTGGCGACAGTTGAGGTTCTTCTGTAGCTAAACCTTTAACAGTATCCAACCAAGTTTTTTCGGGATTTATCTGCTGGTATTTCCGCTGCAAATCTCCGACGCTAATTGTTTTGCCTTGAAAATCTTGCTGCACCATTTCCGTCCAAGTGTAGCCAGAAATTCGCAGCGAGGTGATAGATTCGTCGAACGAGTAGACTTTGCGATCCAGATTAGTAAAGCGAAACCATATCCCCGTTATTAATATGACGACAATTAAAAATTTTAACGAAACTCGATGCAGCCGCCCATTTTGAATTGATTTGGTGTTCATACAATCAGAAATGGGGAAATGAAGAAAGAAGGATTTAGTTATTTAGGAAAGAGGGAATAAAGAATGAGAAATTAGTTTCAATAGCGCCTATATTTATCTAGAGGCTTCTTCCTTCTTCCTGACATCCGTTACATCCGTTACATCCGTTACATCGGTCGAGCGAATCCGTTGCCAAACTTCCTTCTTCCTTCAGATTAATTCCCCATTTCCATCAGATAGCTATGTGTTGCTGAACGGCTAAAACTAAATTTTCAGTCCAGAAATTAGCCAATTCGGCACTGGCAGCTTCCACCATAACTCGAATTAGCGGTTCAGTGCCAGAAGCGCGCACCAAAACCCGTCCCTGTTCTCCCATTGCTGTTGTAGCACGATCGATCGCACTTTGCATTGCCTCGCACTCCTGCCATTTCAGGCGTTTTTCGCGATCCTCAACCCGAATATTTCGCAGCAACTGCGGATAAGTTTGGAAACTGCCACTTACCAATTGTGCTAAAGATTGCCCGGACTGGCGCACCAGCGAAGCCAAATGCAAAGCTGTCAGCAAACCGTCGCCGCTGACACCGTAATGCGGACAAAGAATGTGTCCCGACTGTTCGCCGCCCAACATCGCACCAGTGCGCTGCATTTCAGCGTGAACGTACTGATCTCCGACGTTGGTTCTAGTTAGTTTGCCGCCCAATTCTTCCCAAGCTCGCTCGAAGCCGAGGTTAGCCATTACAGTAGAAATAATTAAATTGGATGGTAACTGTTCGGAGTCGCGCAACTGCCGGCCCCACAGATAAAGAATGTAATCGCCGTCAATCGTTCGACCTTGGTTGTCAACACACAAAACTCGATCGGCATCGCCGTCAAAAGCAAAACCCAAATCGGCATTGTGTTCCAAAACAGCCGCTTGCAAACTGTCAAGATGAGTAGAACCGCAGTTAACATTAATACGAGATCCATCAGGAGAGTCGTGCAAACAGATCACATCCGCCCCCATTTGCGCGAACACCGCCGGCGCCAAACCCGCGGCCGCCCCCCAAGCCAAATCCAAAACTATCCGCATTCCCTCCAAATTCATCTGTTGCAGCGAATCACAGAGCGAAGTGGCATAATCTTTAACCAACTCAGAGCGATGGTAGTGGTGTCCCCAAGCCAAGCTAGCCACCGGAACCTTTGCCCCTCGGATTCCCGCTTCGATTTGTTCCTGCAACTGCTGCGACAGCTTCGAGCCGTTTGAGTCGAAAAACTTAATGCCGTTGTCTTCTGGGGGATTGTGAGAAGCCGAAATCATCACTCCGCCGACCGACTCCGAAACGCTTGCCAGATAAGCAACGCAGGGAGTGGGACACAATCCCAAATTCCACACTTCCAAACCGGCGGCCGTCAAACCCGCTGACAGTGCCATTGCCAGCATATCGCTGGAATTCCTGCTGTCTTGCCCCAAAATCACAGGCCCCTGGTTGGAGGTATTTTGGCGTAGAACTTGTCCAGCCCAGAAGCCGACTTGCAGGGCTAGGGGTGCATTCAGCAATTCTCCAACTTTCCCGCGAATGCCGTCTGTGCCGAAGAGTTTGGTATTGGGCAGGGGGAGGCTATCTCCCAGCAGAATCGTATCGCGTTTGACTGGCTGTACCGAGTTAGCAGCCGGAAACTCGCTGCCACGAGGGCGCGAAGGTGTCTGAACCATATTCACTCCTTTAGGAATATTCACACTCACACTTTGGGTTCATGTTACAACTGAAAGTCTTTATTTTCAGCGTAAACTCCATTTATTTCGTCAATTGCTTAAGCAACTTGCTTTGACAACCTACGCACAAAGCTTAACTTCATCGGAAAAATTTGTATTGTACCCAAGGGAAAAACTTTTAGTCCCGGGCGCGCCAACGCCATAAAACCCGGTTTCTTTCTGCGTCGAGGAATGATGCTGCTGCTGTTTGAGCCTGTCAGGCACTGCGTGTGTAGAAGGTTAATGCTGTATTGCCGTATACTTTCTGGCGGCAAATTTCTAGGCCGGAAATCGCTTGTGCCGATCGCTCCGGGCTGTGTTCGATCGCGATTTCGCCGAGGAGTGCTAGCATTTCTTGGCTGGCGATCGTGTTTAACACAGGTTCGTACAAGTCGCTGGCGTAGGGCGGATCGAAGTAAATGCGATCGAACTGCTGCCCCGCTAGTGCCGCCAATTTCGCCGTCGCGTTTCCCCGCAGTATTTGGAATGTTTGGGACGAGTCTGCTACTTGCTCCCAGTTTTCGCGGATAATCGCACAAGCTTTCGCCGACTGTTCGATGCCAGTGACACTCGCGGCTTGCCGACACAAAGCTTCTGCACCCATCGAACCGCTGCCGGTACAAATGTCAAGCCATCTGCAATCTGCGATCGTCCCTTGCCAAATATTAAATAAAGCTTCTCTGACTCGCGAAGGTGTAGGGCGAGTTGCGAGTCCCGGCAGGGTTTTTATTTGGCGGTTGCCAGAGATTCTCAGACTCATACAATTTTAGATTTTAGATTTTAGATTTTAGATTGGGGATGACTGAATGAATATAAATTTGGTGCATACTTACAGTTGCATTCTTTATTGAAACTGGTATCATATAAAACTATAAACACCCGGTTTATACTACAAACCGGGTTTTGCACAAATCGCCTAAGCAGGTACTTTTTCCCTCACCAGAGTGACAAAATTTGACAGCATTTGCAATCCCGTACTCGAAGACTTTTCCGGGTGAAATTGCACGGCCATCAGATTGTCTTTAGCTATAGCCGCCGTCACGTTTTGACTACCGTGAGTCACAATTGCCGATCGCACTTCCCAATCAACTGGATCGACATAATAAGAATGCACGAAATAAACCCAAGGATCGGACGGTAAATTTTGCCACAGCGGCAAATCCGGCTGAGGAAATTGCAATTGATTCCATCCCATGTGCGGAATTGTCAAACCCGGTTCCGACCGAAATCGGCGCACTTTTCCGGCAATAACGCCCAATCCCGGTTCTACACCTTCTTCGGAACTTTCAAACAGAATTTGCAAACCCAAACAAATGCCTAAAAAAGGTTTTCCCGATGCGATCGCCCTTTTTATCGGTTCTATCAAATTGCGCGATCGTAAATTCTGCATTGCCGGGTCAAACGAACCCACTCCCGGCAAAACCACCGCATCAGCCTGCTCGATTATAGCAGGAGAATCTGTAATTTGTGGCACTGCACCCACATTTTCCAAGCCTTTACAGACTGAGTGCAGATTGCCCATGTCATAGTCTACTACTGCAATGACAGACATTGACTTACTTGCCTTATATTATCAATATCAGTATTATTGCACAAATATGACGGCGAAAATCCTGCTAACCTCATTTGATACTTGGCTTCCCCATCAGAAATCCAACTCTTCGGACGACTTATTAGCTAAGATTTCCCAAATCAAATCTTTGCCTGATTCCCTGACTTTTTTGAGGAAACTGCCAGTAGATTTTCAGCTAGCACCTAATTTAGCGATCGCCAAAATCAACCAACTCCAACCCGACACTATTATCTGCTGCGGCATGGCCGAAAGCAGGCAAAAATTAACTATAGAATCTTGCGCTTGCTGCGATCGCGACATTCGGCAAACATCAGTTAATCTCGAACCGCTAGTCGCTGATTTAGCTGCAACAGAAATTAGTCACGAAGCCGGAAAATTTGTATGCGAAGCCCTCTATTATGCAGTTTTAAAACACCTTGCAGATTCTCAACTTAGCACCAAATGTATTTTCGTACACGTACCAATTTTGACAGAAGAAAATGCCGACCAAATTGTCGCCGATTTTTTATTAATTTTAACTCGCCTCCCTTAACAACCGACAACTGACAACTGACAACTGCCAGTTGCCAACTGCCAAGTCTTTAGCCGCCGTAATTCCAACCGGTGCTTTCTAGCAGCAACGGATTGCCTTCTCGGTGGACGCCGGCTGCCAAAACTTCTCCCACATAAACTGTGTGGTCTCCGTGTTCCACAGAACCGACAACTTTGCACTCGATGTAACCCAGAGAATCCGAGATAATCGGACAACCAGTTTCCGCGCCCGGATAAAATTCTACATCTTCAAATTTATTGCCAACGCGGCGCTGCTGCTTGAAGAATTTCTGGGCTAATTCTTTTTGCCCTGCTTCTAGGAAACTCAAAGCAAAGACACCGCTGGCTTTGATCATGCCGTGGGATTTGGAGTCTTGCTTGACGCAGTTGACAACTAAGGGAGGGGTAAAGGATGATTGCATCACCCAGCTAGCGGTGAAACCGTTGACTTCCTCCCCGTCTTTGACACCGCAGATGTACAATCCGTGAGGGATTTTCCGCAAGATGGTCTTTTTAGCTTGTTCGTCTAGCACGGGCTTACCTGTTCGATCGATAATTCTACACCGCCCAGTTTACCAATATCGGGATCGCAAACCCACCTGTCTTAAGGGCTATTCGCTAATATTGCCTTTTTAGATCCCAAACTTGACACCAGTTTTAAGTCAAAATTAACAACTCACAACTATGATGAAACTCCATACTTTTTAAACCAATCTTGCATCCGTTTCCAACCATCCTCAGCTTCTTTTTTCCGGTAACTGGGGCGATAGTCGGCGTTAAAAGCGTGCGGCGCATCTGGATAAAGCACAATTTCCGAACCGCTGCTACCAGTTTTGAGAACTTCCCGCATTTTCTCGACTGTATCGTTGGGAATTGACTCGTCTTTGCCACCGTAAAGCCCCAATACAGGCACTTTCAAAGTTGCTGCAATGTCGATCGGCTGTTTGGGAGTTAAAGCCGTAGAATTGCCAACTACACGCCCGTACCAAGCCACTCCAGCTTTGACTTTCGGGTTGTGGGAAGAGTACAGCCAAACAATTCTGCCACCCCAGCAAAATCCTGTAATTCCCAACTTATTAATATTGCCTTTTCCTAATTTTTGTGCCCACTCTACGGTAGCATCTAAATCAGACATAACTTGAGCGTCAGGAACTTTCGAGACAACTTTACTAATAATTTCTTGGATGTCGGTGATTTTAGAAACATCACCTTGACGGGCAAACATTTCTGGGGCGATCGCTAAATAACCTAATTTAGCAAAACGGCGGCAAATATCTTGAATGTGTGCGTGAACTCCGAAGATTTCTTGAATTACCAGAACCACGGGAAAATTGCTACCATTAGCAGGCATTGCTCTATATGCTGGAATTTGTCCATCTTTGACAGGAATCTTGACTTCACCTGCGACTAAACCGCTAGCATCAGTGGTGATAACGGCAGCCGCAATAGGATGAACTGCTAAGGCAAATCCGGCGCTTAATGCGGTGACAGTGATAAATTGTCTGCGAGTTAAATCAGTCATGGCGATTTTAGATTTTAGATTTTAGATTTTAGATTGGGGAATTGAGAATTGGGAATTGGTAATTGGTTATTTCATAATTGCTCCTTCTTCCCTCTTCCTTCTTCCATCGGACTGACATCCGTTACATCCGTTACATCCGTTACAGAATCCGTTGCCGAACTTTCTTTTTCCTGACATCCGTTACATCCGTTACAAAATCCGTTGCCGAACTTCCTTCGAGGGTCGGAAAAGCCGATCGTGATCTGGATGGTACAAGCGCGATCGCCCTTCTGCTGATTTTCCCAACGCCGGACTAATCACATACATTGTCGTTCTGATCAAATTATTTTCGCGCGTAGCAACGGCCATTTTGTCAAGGGGAACTAGCACAATTTTTTCATCGGGCCAGCCCAACCGATAACAAATCGCTACAGGCAAATCCGATGGGTAATGTTCCATCAATTTAGCTTGAGCTTTTTCCACATGGCGGGCACTCAAATACAGGCACAAACTCGCTTGATGAGCCGCTAAACTCGCCAATTCTTCGCGATCTGGTACTTCGGTTCTACCGCTAATTCTGGTCAAAATAATTGTCTGTACAATTCCCGGAACTGTCAACTCAATTTTAAGTTTAGCCGCCGCAAGTTGGAAAGCGCTAATTCCCGGAATTACCTCAAAAGCAATTCCCTCGGAGGCCAAAGCTTGCATTTGTTCGCCCACAGCCCCGTATAAACAGGGATCGCCAGAATGCAGGCGGACGACGCTTTTTCCCTCGCGCACTCGTTGCACCATCAAAGGTACAATCTCTTCGAGGGTTTTATCGGCAGTTTGGATCACTTCAGCATCCGCGCGTACCCCCTGCAAAATTTGCTCTGGAACTAGCGAGTCAGCAAATAATATGACATCGGCTGCAGCCAGTAATTTTTGAGCCTTAACAGTCAACAAATCCGGGTCTCCTGGGCCTCCACCTACAATGTATACCCCTGGAATTAGGGATTCAATCTCTGTCAAACTCATGGCTGCTAAAAAATTTGCTAAATTTACGGACGCTTCCGGATGTACCTATTTTGGTTGGAAGTAAGAGATGGTAGATGCACCCTGGTTTTGAACCCTAGAGACTAACCTCTCTGGGGTTTTTTATTGATCCTCTGGGGATTTCTGAGTGATCTTTGCCCGATCGCTATTGGGGGAGACAACATCGGGTAAAGGTCTATCGAGCAAATAAAGCCAAGCTAACCCGCCCAACCCTAACACAATCCCAGTCAAGCTTACCATCTGTGCCGTCCGCAGCGGCCCGAACATCAAACTATCAGTCCGCAACCCTTCAATCCAGACTCTACCGGAACTGTAAGCTGCGATATAAACCAAAAATAAAGCACCAGTTTTCAAGCGAATTTTGCCCTGCAAATCGCGGAAAAATAAACCCAGAAGCAACCCAAATACTGCCAAATTCCACAGGGATTCGTAGAGAAATGTGGGGTGGAAGTATTCAAAATTAGCGTAGGCGGGCGGGCGGTTGCTGGGGGGAATATAAAGTTTCCATGGCAAATCCGTAGGACTGCCAAAAGCTTCGGAGTTAAAGAAATTTCCCCAACGTCCGATCGCCTGACCGAGAATTGCCGAAGGCGCGATTAAATCTGCCAATTGCCAAAAAGAAACTCGCTGAATTTTCGCAAAAATTAAAGCTGCGATCGTTCCACCCAAAATCGCCCCGTGAATGGCAATTCCGCCTTTCCAAATTGCAATAATATCTTCAGGCCTCTGGGCGTATTGCTGCCACTCAAAAGCCACGTAATAAATTCGAGCACAGGGAATAGCGCCGATAACCAGCCAAATTGCCAAATCACCCAATAATTCCGGGTTGACGCGGCGCTTTTCGGCCAAGTATTGGGACAGACTGACCCCAATCAAGACGGCAGAAGCTATCAACAGCCCGTACCAGCGAATGGCTACGGGGCCAAGTTGAAAGATAATTGGGCCCGGCGATGTAAATTGAAACGCTAAGGGCAGCGCAAGAATATTTAGCACCATAAAAGTTGCATTAATTGTGATGGAAAGCTGTCAAATTTGCATACCCTTTAACAAACTCCAGAGTTTATTTTAGGTGGCTGCGGTCATTTACACGCAATATTTGGGGAATTTTGCCAAAAATTAACTTTGTTGCGGACATTGGTGTCTGGACTTTTATTTGTGAGTCCACAATAAGATACCCCCTAACCCCCTTTCAAAAGGGGGGAACCGGATTATTCTCAAAGTCCCCCTTCTTAAAGGGGATTTAGGGGGATCGAGACTTCGCCTTTTTGAGGATTAACGGCAGTTTTGGTCGAGAAGTTTTAATATGGAGGATGGCTTTAAATTTTCTGATGACCTATGTCTCCTACTTCCGTTTCTCAGGTGTACTCTTCTGGTAATTCCAAGGGTGCGAATCAGTCTCGCAAGACTGCTGCTTTGGCTGTTGAGTCGGGTAAAATTCCGCCCTTGCTGGGGGCGAGTTTAGCTGAGTTAACGGAGTGGGTGCAGCAGCAGGGACAACCGGCTTATCGGGGAAAGCAGTTGTACCAGTGGATTTATGAGAAAGGTGCGCGATCGATCTCTGACATTTCTGTATTCTCGAAACAGTGGCGCGAGACTGTTGCTAAAATTCCGATCGGGCGATCGACTATTCACTATCGATCGGTCGCACCAGACGCCACGGTAAAGTATCTCTTAAAATTGGCAGACGGTCAAATCATTGAAACAGTCGGCATTCCCACCGATAAACGGCTGACTGTGTGCGTCTCAGCCCAAGTTGGCTGCGCGATGGGCTGCGACTTTTGCGCTACCGGAAAAGGCGGTTTCAAGCGCAATTTAGAAAAACACGAAATCGTCGATCAAGTCTTGACTGTACAGCAAGATTTCGGCCGCAGAGTCAGCCACATCGTATTTATGGGAATGGGCGAACCCCTGCTGAATTTCGATAATGTTGTAGCTGCTGTCAAGTGTTTGAATCAAGACGTAGGAATTGGACAGCGAAACATCACCATTTCCACAGTCGGAATTCGCAATCGCATCAGCCAACTAGCCGAACATCAACTGCAAGTTACCCTCGCCGTCAGCCTCCACGCTTCCAATCAAAGATTGCGCGAAGAGTTGATTCCTAGCGCCCGCCCTTATCCTTTGGGTGAGTTAATCGCAGAATGTCGGGAATATGTGCGATCAACTGGGCGCAGATTAAGTTTTGAATACGTACTTTTAGCAGGTGTGAATGACTTACCAGAACACGCAGCCGAGTTAGCAACTCACTTGCGCGGTTTTCAGTGTCACGTCAATTTGATTCCTTACAATCCGATTCAGGAAGCTGAATATAAACGACCGACTCCCAATCGAATTAACAGTTTCGTTGCGACTTTGAAGGAAAAGAAAATTGCAGTTAGCGTGCGATATTCTCGCGGATTAGAAGCAGATGCCGCTTGCGGACAATTGCGGGCTTCCGAGGTTTAGGAGCGGATTTTTAATCGCTAAAAGTTGTAGTAAAGTGCGTCAGAATGCGTTATTTTCTCAATTTTTGATAAACTAGGTTTTGACCCACTCTACTACTTTAGCTACAAGCGTTTAACCAGTATCCACCGCAACTCTAACGGCGGTGTTTGTTGCACAGAAAATAAATCTCGCCCGCTAGCCCAACTGACAAACCAAGGTGTCGGTGGCCACGCAGAGTCAGGCAAATGTTTCTGTTCGTATTCAATCACAGATTCATCAGAAATAATTTCTAACGGCAAACCCTCTATTGCTGCTTGCAATTCTTGCCTGGTAATCAGATAAGACCAACACAATTCAGACATTTGTTTTGCCATCTCATCGGGTTCGTACCCATCTACTGCTAAGAAAGCACTGAATAATATAAACCCGCCACTTAAAACGGCATCGGACATTTTTCCCAGGAAAAGACGAATTTGTTCGGGGTAGCGGAAATGAGAGAGAACTTCTGTAGCAATGGCTAATTTGTACCGATAAGTTTTCATCCTCAATAATGGATCTAAAACGTCGCCTTGAGTGACATTTATCGGCAAGTTTTCGGCGGTGGCTGCGGATGATAGTTTCTCGGCAAATATGGGTGTTAGTTCGATCGCATCCACGGAATGACCTAACCTTGCTAAAGGCAAACTATTGCGCCCTGGGCCCGCACCGACATCTAAAATAGGTGCTTTTCCGGGTTCGCCTAATTCGGCGGCAATGGCGATGACTTTGGCATCGGGATGGCTGCCGAATAAAGGTTCGGGGCGAATATCCGGCCAGCTATGATATTTCTGGGCCATTGATTCGATTTGAATCTGGGTATTCAGAGTAATGCCGCCAGCTAAACCGCTTTGGGAATTGGCGGGAAAGTATGAGACTATTAGATTAGCATGGGGGGAATTTTTGAATCCTTCTGCTAAGGCGTTGGCGATTAATGTTCGCAAGTTTTCGGCTTGGGCAGCGTCGATATTCTGTCCGAGAATGTTTAAGAAGTCTGAGAGTAATTTAAGATAGTCGTCTAGCATCGATGGCAAGCAAGGCAGATAGAATTCTCCCTTGAGGCCGATGCTCCTTTTGAGTCTTTCTTTGAGAATTAATTTCAGGCGATTCGAGTCTGTCAGCGGCGAGCCTATTTCGGGTGATTCGCTGACAGGCAATTCCGGGTAAGATACAGCACTGGCAAGGTTTTTAGTCACAATGTTTTTGATTAGATTCGGCAATAAGTGCGATCGCACCGAGCATAATCTTGTGCTCTTGCACCTGAATTCGAGCGTGCAGTGTTTCTGCTGTATCATCAGGCAATACCGGCACCGCAGCCTGCATTAAAATCGGCCCGCTGTCTACTTCTAAACGGGCGATATGCACCGTACATCCAGTGATTTTAACCTTGGCGGCTAGTGCTTGCTCGACGGCGCGAATTCCTGGAAAACTCGGCAGTAAGCTGGGGTGAATGTTTATAACGCGATCGGGAAAAGCATCAAACAAAACTTTGGTAACAATTCGCATCCAACCCGCCATCACGACCCATTCTACATCATAATCTTGGAAAGTTTTGACAATTTTTGTATCTAATTCTTCGCGACTTTTGCAGTCGCGGTGATTGAGCAGAATCGAGGGAATGTCGTATTTTTCGGCTCTGGCTGCGGCTTTGGCTTCGGGGTTGTTGTAAATTAATACTGGGATTTGAGCGTTGAGTTGTTGATTTTGGATGGCTTGGGCAATTACCTCGAAGTTGCTGCCGCTTCCTGATGCCAAAACTCCTAATTTTAACGGAGGATGGGCCGGAGCGATCCTCTTCGTTGGCGTAGCCCCCGTAGGGGCGGGCTTCGCTAACGCACTTTTGCCAATCTCAGGAGAAATCAGGCAGGCATTGGAATTAACAGATACTGGATTAGCGGTCATTCGATTTTAGATTTTAGATTTTAGATTTTGGAGGCGACCCCACGGATAAATTCGGGGCTTGAGGATTTTAGATTTTAGATTTTGGATTGATTCCACGGATAAATCACGTGGCGGGTACTATCAAAAAATTCGCTTGTCATAAAGATAAAAACTATTCACTCGTATTCTACTATAGAGGTAAAGGGTGCTTGGTCGCACTCTACAGGGAGATATTGGCTAAGTCCTAAGTATATTTGGTTATGTGACTTACTGATTTAACCCTATTCTACAATATTACCAAAAAACTCTTCCCTGAGAATCGAATAAAGTTTTAGATCCCAATATCTGCCTTTTACAAATAGCTGCTGTCGCAATATCCCTTCCAATTGCATCCCCACTTTTTCCATCACCCTAGCTGAAGCAATATTGTTAACTTCACATCGAGCCACAATTCGATTCAGAAACATCTCCCGAAAACCGAATTCAATCACTGCATTCACAGCCTCGCTCATGTATCCTTCGCCCCAATATCTTCTAGAAAGTGCGTAGCCAATTTCCGCCCGGCTGTGCGTCATGCTCCATTCCACAAATCCGCAAGTGCCGATAAATTTTTTCTCGGCTTTGTGGACGATTCCCCAATCCACAAGCTCTCGTTTTTTGTACATTTTAGTAATGGATTTTAGAAAGTATTTAGTATCTTCGATAGATGTGTGAGTTGACCACATTGTGTATTCTGATACTTCCGGGTTGCAAGCATACTCAAACATATCGGTAGCATCGTTTAAAGTAATTTTCCTGAGCAGGAGCCTTTCAGTTTCTATAGTGGGTAAATGAGCTAATATATCGAGAAGATTCATTTTGACATTGACCTATATTGTGATACCATTTAAAACTAAAAGCTAAAATTTACAAGCCAATGGTTCGGATTAAATTTGGGCGTTTTAACTGGTTGGATAATGATGCGATCGCAGCTTGGACTTTCTTGGCCCCAGCTTTGCTGTTTTTGGGTACTTTTTTGATTTGGCCGATCGCCTATTTATTTTACCTCAGCTTTACCAGCGGCAGCTTTACCCAGTCGGGAGTGCGTTGGATTGGCTTAAACAACTACTGGCGTCTAGTCACAAACCCGGATTTCTGGCAAATTCTCCAAAACACGCTCTATTTTACTACTGCAACAGTCATTCCCAGTTTAGTGATTCCATTGGGTTTGGCAGTTTTGCTAAATCGCTCGTTTGCTTGGCGAGGAGCTCTCCGCACCGCTTATTTTATTCCTTCGATTACCTCTCTAGTTGCAGTTGGCTTGGGTTGGCGGTGGTTGTTTCAAACCGATGGCCCGGTGAATAATGCCCTAAATGCGATCGGCTTAAATCCAATTCCTTGGCTGAGTAGCACAGTTTGGGCAATGCCAGTGATCATTCTGCTCAGTGTTTGGAAACAATTAGGCTTTAATATGGTAGTATTTTTAGCAGGATTACAAGCAATTCCGGTAAATCGTTACGAAGCCGCAGAATTGGATGGAGCTAATGCTTGGCAGCAATTTTTGTACATCACTTTACCCGGTTTGCGGCCGACTTTAGTATTTGCTACCGTCACTACTGCTATTTTTACTCTGCGGAGTTTCGAGCAAGTTTACGTCATCACCGGCGGCGGCCCTTTGAACTCTACTAATTTGCTAGTTTATTATATTTACGAGCAAGCTTTTTCGCAATTTGATTTTGGCTATGCAGCCGCTGCAGCAACTTTCCTGATGGCTATAGCTTTGATATTAGTCTATTTACAACTAAAAGTTTGGGGCGAAGATGCTTGATATCACGTCCGGTAGCATCCTTCGTGTATGGGCGGGGCGCGTTTACGAGATTGTTCGTTTTAGGCAATTATTGATAAAACTCGCCTATACGCGCAAATTATACAATTAACCCTGCCCAATGCCCAATTACTAATTCCCAATTTTATACTCCATGTGCTCTGCTGTTTGTTCAGCTTGTGCTGTACCCAAAAGTTTCCCGATAACGTGCAAAGACATATCAATTCCCGCAGCAATTCCCCCAGAAGTGATGATTTTGCCGTTATCTACAAATCGCTGATTTTCGATAATAGTTGTGTTGGGAGCTAATTCTGTCAATAAATCCAATGCCTGATGGTGGGTAGTTGCTGCCAAACCTTCCAACAAGCCAGCTTTTGCTAAAAGCAGCGAACCCGTACAGACAGAAAGCACTAATTCTGCTGTTGGTGCACAATCTTTTATCCAATTAACAACTGCTGAATTATTGATTAACTTTCTCGTACCTTGCCCTCCCGGTACAATTAAAATATCCGGTGGCGGACAATCGAAAATGGTGCAGTCGGGATTTATGCTCAAACCGTTGCGGGCGTTGACAGCACCGGGATGTTGGGCTACGGTAGAGACGGCAAAAGGTTGATCGCCCTTACTTAATTCTGATGTCACCGAAAACACTTCAAAAGGGCCTGCAAAGTCCAGTACCTCGACATCATCGAACATTAAAATAGCTACATTCCTACTTGCCATAAGACATACTTCTGATAGAGACCAAAAATATCGGCGATTTGTTATCGTAGAACTGGTATAATTTAAATTATTAAAGCTATGCCGAAAAAAAATCGCCATCGCGCCCTAAAAATCAGTTTTTTGTGTCTGGCTTGTGCCTTAGCAATTGCTGTAGCACCAATTTTTACACCAGCTCAATCCACAAGTCAATTAGAATTTCGCATTACTCAATTAGAACGTCAAATTTCTGAACTCCGAGGACAAATCTACAGTTTGCAGAATCAAAGTTCTAGAGTTAACCGGCCTCAGTCTTCTTCCCCTTCAGGTTCTGGTCGCACAAATCCTAGAACGCTGTCGGGAGACCCGATGTTTGACAATTTAGCAACCTTGGCAATTGAAACTAAGCAAGATGTTATTAAAATTCAAGAACGCTTGTCAAAGCTAGAATCGTCGAGAAATCGCTAGAAAAGGAAGAAGGAAGTTCGGCAACGGATTCGCTTTCTTCGGATGTAAGGGATGTCAGGAAGAAGGAAGAAGGAAGGACACGGATTTTGACAGGGATACACGGATTAATTATTAAGCAAAAGTCAGGAGTCAGGGGTCAGAAGGAAGAGGGAAGAAGTCAGTAGTCATTAGTTAGAAGGATGAAGTCATATTCTCCCCAACTCAAAACTCACAACTCTCCCCTCTCCCTCTGTTCCCTTCTCTGACGTTGAGGTCGAGAACAGCAGGGTCTGCTAAAAGTTAACTTGCAGAACTATTCAATGATATGGAAATAATAGGCTGCAACCAAAAAATTGATTGCTAACAGCAAGAGAAACCAGCCTGCGCGAAATGTGTAAGGGAATTTGCCCGTTTTCATCACGGAGTCGGATTTTAATTGGTTCTTCGCTATCTCTGCCATAGGTAAAGCTCCTAATTCATAATGTCACTGTATTTACAAATAGCAGAGAGCGTCGCACTTATGCACAATCCTCTAGAGTTATTTTTTGTAACAAGGAGTTTATACCGAGTGGAATTCACATTAATTTCAATCGCTCTCTCCGGCGTGGTAGGAACTGCGGACGAGGGGCCCCGATCGCACGCGCTCAAACCCCATCTCGCGGGCGATCGACCCGAAACGGTCAAATTCGGCTGGCGTCCAGTATTTACGCACTGGGAGGTGCTCTAGAGATGGTCTCATGTATTGACCGAGGGTGAGCCGATCGCACTTGGCCTCTCGCAAATCTGTCATCGCTTCGACTATCTCGGCTTCGGTTTCCCCGTGCCCCAACATCAAACCGGATTTGGTGGGAATAGTTGGGTCATATTGCTTAACAATACGCAGAACGTCGATCGAGCGATCGTACTTGGCCCCCCTCCGCACCGGCCCTTGCAACCGACGCACCGTCTCAATATTGTGGTTGTAACAAGCCGGTTTAGCCTCCACCACCGTGCGAATCCGCTGTCGCTGCAACTCATCGAGACCGGAATTCTCCCCCTCTGAACTCCTCCCCGTTCCCCCCCAAAAATCCGGCGTCAGTACCTCAACTTCAGTATCCGGGTTAAGAAGGCGGATTTGGGCGATCGTCCTGGCAAACCAACTCGCACCCCCATCCGGCAAATCATCCCTCGCCACCGAAGTCAGCACCGCATAGCGCAAACCCAACAACTGCACAGCCTCCGCCACCTTTTGCGGTTCCTCCGGGTCTAGCGGCATCGGAGAATGACCTTTATCTACTTGACAAAAAGCACAAGCGCGGGTGCAAGTCGGCCCCATCAACAAAAAAGTCGCCGTTTTTTGCGCGTAGCACTCGCCCCGGTTGGGACATCTCCCCTCCTCACAAATCGTGTGAATTTGCCGCTGTTTGATAATTTTTTGCACTTGGGAAAGTTCGCTAGCTTTGCCAACGGGCCTACGCAACCACTCCGGCATCGCCTCGATTTCACCCCGCATTTGGGCGGCAATTGCTTTGACTGTAGGAGTTTGAGGAATTTGGGGCGACATATAATTAAGTGGCGATTGAGTTAATTCCTTCGATCGTATCCGAAATCAAAGCCCCTGAACTTGTAGCAGTATCACCCGAAATCCGAATCGCGCCGAAATGCAACAAAACTAAACTCGCCCAGAATTATGGGTAGAATTCTGTTAGGGATATACTGAAGGTTGCAAATCATCACTCATTCATTACTGAAGGAGTCAGTCGTGGCTGGTCAAAAAATCTTGGTAATCGATGACAGTAAAGTCATCCGCCTCCGAGTCCGAGAGATGTTGCCTCAGGGTAACTTTGAAATTCTAGAAGCAAAAGACGGCGAAGAGGGACTCAAACTGATCCGTCAAGCCCGGCCAAATCTAATTATGTTAGATTTCCTACTGCCCAAAGTCAGCGGTTGGGAAGTGTATCAAAAAGTGCAAGCCCATCCTGAGCTTTCTAAGATACCTTTGGTGATCATGTCGGGCCGCGAAGAAGAGGTGATGGAAAAAATTCCGAAACCCTTTGAGAAGCATTTTTTTGCATTTATCGCCAAACCGTTTGAGAAGAAGCAGCTAACCGAGGCGATCAAATCGGCGATGGTACTGGCCAAAAAGAAACCAGTGCCGGAAGCCCCAGCCGCCGCTGCACCCACTTCGGGAGGGGGCGCCGCCGAAATTGAGGCGATGACTGTGAAAATGGCGAAAATGCAAGCGGAAATTGATGCACTCAAAAAACAAATGACTCAGGTGATTACGATCATCAAGCAGAAATTGAAATAATTCTGCTGTTTTTTGAAGGCACTTATGTAGAAGGAAACTTCCACACCGGGAAACTTTCAGTTGAGTCTCAAAGGCTGCGATTTTATCCGCATTTTTTTGCCAAATTGTTTGAGCGAGTGCGATCGCCAATAGCCTGCAACTGGTTTATCAAAATCCCAGTGAGAAAATCAATTAAAAGTTAAAAATAAAACAAGGGAGGAAATTAATTATTAATTAATATTAGGATTTTTAATTCCCGCTCGTTCCACACTCAATTATCAACTCCTCAGTCTCATTTTTTTGGTTAATGACTAACGACTATTCCGATTTTTTGCCTCAACTGCGTGCCTCAACCGAGCAATTATTGAAAAGATTAGACTGCTTCGATCAAGCGCAGGTATTAGCGATCGGAGATTTGACCTTGGACGAGTTTCTTACCGGACAAGTAGAGCGAATTTCCCGCGAAGCACCTGTGTTGATTTTGCGCTACGAAAATACTCAGCAAGTACCAGGAGGTGGCGCAAATGCAGTCTATAATTTAGCCAAACTGGGAGGCAAAGTAAAAGTTGCTGGTTTGGTGGGAAAAGACGACCAGGGAAAGGCTTTGTGCGGTATTTTTGAGGCGGCGGGAATTGATACGGGTGGGATTTTAATCGATTCGCAGCGTCCAACTGTCACCAAAACTCGAATTTCCGGGCACGCGCGGCAGTCTGTGACTCAGCAAATTGTCCGAGTCGATCGCAAATCGGACGAGTTGCCGGATTTAGATTTGCAGTTGCAACTGGCAGACTACATCCGGCAGCAAATACCGACAGTAGATGCCGTGGTTTGTTCCGACTACGGCGACGGAGTTTGGACGAATTTGGCGATCGAATCGGCAGTGGTTCCCGGCAAAACAATTGTAGACGCTCAAATAAATTTGCAGCGATATTCTGGAGCAATGCTGTTTACTCCGAACTTGCCCGAAGCCGAACAAGCCGTCGGATATGCTATCAAAAATTCTCAAACTTTAATGCAAGCAGGACGCGATTTATTGAACTTAACTCAAGCTCAAAAAATCCTGATTACTCGCGGCGAAGAAGGGATGACTTTGTTTGAAAGGGCGAACGGCGAAGAAATAAAAAATTCACCCCCTCCAACATCGACTTGTGAAAAGGGGGAATTTGCAATTAAAAGTTGGGACATTCCCCCTTTTAACAAGACTGATGTATTCGACGTAACCGGTGCTGGAGATACAGTTGTAGCAGCAATGACTTTAGCTTTGTGCGTTGGTGCATCCGGTTGGGAAGCGGCAGTTTTGGGCAACTTGGCGGCTAGTATTGTCGTGCGTCAATTCGGTACGGCGACAACAACGGTAGAGGAGATGAAAGAAGCTTTGCTATCGCTCCTGAATCTGGAATAAAACCAAAACAGAAACCTACTGGCGATCGATCGAGCATCTATCAGGACTTGAGTTTTTAATCCTGTTTTACTTCAGGCAAATACCCTGGGATTGAGCTAATCTAGTTTATATATAAATTAGTTTAAAAACTTATGGCTGAGACTTCAGGCTATTACGTTCGCGCTGCGAAACTTGCAGAAGTCGAGACAAAGGGCAGTTTGTTAGTGAATTTGGAAAAACACACGATCGCCCTTTTCTACTCAAACGATCGGGTATACGCGATCGACAACCGCTGTCCCCACATGGGTTTTCCCCTCAACGGCAGCACTTGCAAAGATGGCATAGTCACCTGTCCTTGGCACTACGCCCGCTTTGATGTCGCCAGCGGCGGTACTTTTGACTCTTGGGCCGACGACGTGCGATCGTTCCCGGCGGAAATTCGCGACGGGGAAGTTTGGGTAAATTTAGCACAACAGCTTGACCCTTACGCCCACCAGCGCCAGCGACTTCAAGATGGGTTAGAACAAGGAATTTCTCTAGTCATTGCCAAGTCAGTGATTGCCTTGCTAGATATGGGGGCAACTGCCAGCGAACCTTTCCAAATCGGATTAGAATTTGGCACCCGCTACAACAAGTCGGGATGGGATACGGGTTTAACGATCCACACCTGCTTGATGAATATCCTGCCTTATCTAGATCCAGAAGACCGACCCCCCGCCCTCTATCAGGGACTTTCGGCAGTGGCCCGCGATAGTGCAGGCGCACCTCCTCACTTTGCGGTTCACCCCTTGCCTAATTCTGAGGTTGATGCAGAGACACTCAAAAGCTGGTTCCGGCAATTTATTGAAATCAGAGACAGTGAAGCGGCGGAACGATGTTTGTTGACAGCAGTACGCGCGCCTCTGGAACGAGAACAAATTGCTGATATGCTGTTTGCGGCCGCTACTGACCACCGCTACATTGATGTCGGTCACAGCCTAGACTTTATTAACAAGGCGTTAGAAGCCCTGGATGCAGTGAATTGGGAAGGGGCAGAAACTATTTTCGCGAGTTTGGTGGCTGGTTTGGCGAATGCGGCGCGCATGGAAGAGTCGAGTTCTTGGCGCTATCCTGTGGATGTGGTGGCAATTTTAGAGTCAGCAATGGCGCAGTTGCCAGCAGCTTTAGAAATGGGTCGATCGCACCGGGGCAATTGGTTGGGAAGAGAACAGTTAATTCCGATGTTGTTGGGCGAAGATGTAATGGCGATCGTCGATGCACTTTTAACTGCCTTGAAAGAAGGTTGTAGCGAAGACGAACTAGCGAGTGCAGTCACTTATGCTGCAGCCCTCCGCGTAGCCCGGTTTAATACGAATAACGACCACAGCGACTGGAATTCAGCGCACCATCCCTTTACCTTTGCGAATGCGGTGCATCAAGGATTGCGACGATCGCCTTCAATAGAGTTGTTGCGGGGAGTTTTCGATGCAGCGATCGGCGTATATCTCAACCGTTTCTTAAATGTACCGCCTGCGCGACTTCCAGAACCAACAGATGTAGTTGAGAATCCAGAGGAATTGCTCAAACAACTGCCTGACTTGTTGGACAGACAGCAACAGGTGAATCCAGTCGGTAAATTAGTTGCAAAATACTTATATAGCGGCGGCAAATCAGAACGGTTGATGGCAGTTTTAGGAAAACTGATGCTGCGGGAAAATCGGGATTTCCACGTTATTCAGCAGGTAGAAGTGGCATTTCGCCAGTATGCTTTATTAGAGAAGGCGGGCGATCGCATTGTGGTATTAGTAGCGGCGGCAAGGTATTTAGCCGCCCATGCCCCGACAGTGCGATCGCAAGCACAAACTTATCAAATGGCAGATGGATTGCACCGGGGCGATCGCTTATTTGAGGAGTCACCGGAAGTATAGCTTCTGGTCATAACTCACATCTTGCACAAATATCAATAATCCTTTTTTGGGCGGTATCTCCTGCCCACTCCACAAGAAAACTCATTGAGCAGAACCCAACATTCCCATCAGGTTGATTCACTGGGTGTGGGATGTAGGGTGTGGGAGCCCACGCGTAAATAAAGTGCAAGCCGCTATACAGTTCGTGGCGTCTGGGATTAAAATAAGGAGGCTCTTATGTTTCGTTTAGACAGGGATTCCAACCCCGTCTAAACGAGTGCTCCCAAATCTCCAGATTTGGAAGGGGTTTTAAACCCTTACTGCTTTTAGTCCTGGGCAGAGGACGGAAGCATTTCTCCTACCTCCTGTCCTCTGCCTTCAGGAGATAAAATGAAACCCGAATTCAATTTTTTTCAGCATTGGTATCCTCTTTCGCCCGTCGAAGATTTAGATCCCAAGCAACCAACATCTGTGACACTTCTAGGACTGCGTTTAGTCATCTGGAAACCAAAATCATCTGAAACTTTCCAAGTGTTTTTAGATCGATGTCCGCATCGGCTTGCTCCCCTAAGTGAGGGTCGCATTGATGACGAAACAGGGAATTTAATGTGTAGCTATCATGGTTGGCAATTCGATCGGCAAGGAATTTGTACTCATATTCCCCAAGCGGAAAATCCAGAACTTGTAAGCAAGAATAAAGAAAATCGTAACCGTTCAGGGGGTGCGCCTGGGGCGCACCACCCTAAGAGGAGTTGTAAAGAATTTGGGGAGAAAGGCGGGCGT
>NZ_JAUBQQ010000123.1:0-6080 GCF_036701335.1 Microcoleus sp. Pol12B5
TTTTAGGTCGGGGAGTTTTTCCATTCCTTGATCTAATGTCTATCTTGTCTTCTTGTCAAGGGGGTTGAGCAATTACCATTTTTGATGGCTGGTAATTGGCTGGAGCTGAGAGAAATCACAGGCGAGAGGTTTGTGTTACGGTAAACGCCTCTCAACTAACCCATCAGATATGTTTGCTGATTGTTCATCGGCAATACTCGCAACCGTCGATTTTTCAAATCTGGTTCTAAGCCTAGTTCTTCCATTGGAATCACACCCAACAAAACAGCAGAAACGCCTTCGGGCAATTCTAAACAATCAAATCTGCCTTCTCTCCCCTCTACAATAATTTGAGCGTCGGCAAAAATTCGACCCTTTTTTATGCCCGCTGATGTTTCTACATCTCTTTCTCCTACTTGTATTAAGCCTAACTGGCTAATAATGCGAGCTGGCAAGGAAAGCAGAGTTACTCCGGTATCGACAACAACGTTATCGAGGATAACAGAGCGAACTTCCTCAGCAGAAATAAATCCCCCTTCAGCCATAACTCGATCGATGCGATTCGTGACGGTGATTGTAGTGATCACTTGACCCATTTGTTTTTCTTGCAGATTGGGGAGTACTAGGGCCATAGTATGTTATCTGTTCGAGTGTAATTAGTTGAGATTTATATTGTAATATTATCTAGAATCATGCTTGGTTGGTTAAAATCGTTTTATTGACCAGCCACAGTTAGAATTTGCCTCAACGCATGACACCCGAACCAAACTCTTCTCAACCCAATCGCCCTGAATCTAACGTGACTGTAGAAAGTCAGAACGGTGCGAGCCCTAATGTGCCACCAGAATCAGGGATAATCGTCGCTACTGCTGAACCGGAAAAACCGCAGCAGCCGCCTCCAACCCGCAAGGTTTTATTGCCACAGCAGCCGGAACAAACGACTCCTGAGAAGTCGGGGTCAGTCCTGACGCTGGGGTTGATCGCAGCGATGATTTTTGGGCTGGCCAATGACAACATTTGGCTGGGCTTAATTGGCGCCGTCGGTGCGATTGGCATATCGCTGCGGCTAATGTGGCCGAGTTGGGGCAAAATCTGGGTGCAGGTAATTCCGCCAACTTGGCGCACGCTGATCGTCGCTTGCTTTGGGCTTTTAGCTGGGATTGTTGGCTTGCTGATGCTCAGCGGTAGTAATACGGAACCGGGAAGCCGCAACATCCAAATCAACTGGGACGCGATCGGGGCTCTCGGCGAGTTGATCGGTGCTTTGGGCCAAATTTTGATCGCAATTTTAGGCGTTTACGTGGCTTGGCGGCAGTATGTGATATCCAAAGATTTGACTATTCAGCAAAATCGAATTACGCAGCAGCAAACGATCGATGCTTATTTTCAAGGGGTTTCGGACTTAGCCCTTGACGAACAAGGGTTTTTGGAAGACTGGCCGCAGGAAAGGGCGATCGCAGAAGGCCGTACCGCTGCGATTATGAGCAGTGTAGATGCTGAAGGTAAAGCTAAAATTCTGCGGTTTTTGTCGCAGTCGAGATTGGTTACTCCGCTGAAGCGCGATCGGCTTTTAGGCCGTCCCATCCTTGACGGTGACGGCGGCTACGCTGAAGATAGGGATCACGGTATCCGCGTTATCGATCTCAATGTCATGTTAGCGGGTGCTGACCTGGCTGGCACTGATTTGCGGTGGACGGATTTGAGCGAAGCCAACCTCGTCCGCGCCAATCTCAGCAAGTGCGATTTAGTGAAAGCCAACCTCTCGCGCGCTGTCTTGTATGACGCCAATCTCGCTCGCGCCGACATGAGAGCCGCCGCATTATTCTACGGCTCGGCAGAAACTGCATCCCCCCGCAGCCGTACCGAATTTCCCAACTATCAAACGGGCGAACATACCGGCGCTGTGGTTGAACGCGCTGATTTCACCGCTGTCAAGCGACTGTCGGACGAGCAGCGCTATTACTGCTGCGCTTGGTGTGGCTCGAAGTCGAGAGAGACTATTCCCGGTGGCTGCGAAGGGATTCCCAATAAACTCGGACGTTAAGCCGGGACAGGTTAATTTTTGTAATTGCTATGTGGTTTCTGAGCCGATCGATAATGGCGATCGGGATGCAGGTAATTGCTCCTTTAGTCTGCAAGAAACTGCCCCTGTATGGGAGTCGGTCACCTCTAGATTTTGTAAGTGGCTGACTCCTCAAAAGTGGCTGGGTACTGTTTTCGCATTGGGACGGTAAATGGTACATCGAAATAGCTAATTTAGGCTACAGCTATGCAGATGATGGACACCAGCATTCTGTCGCTTTTTATCCGCTGTTTACTTTGCTCATTCGCGACTTTACGGCTCTGGGAATGCAAGTGGGATTAGCACGGCTCATTAATTATTGGGCGTTTTTGGTTGCATTATTTCTGGTTGCAAGCTGTTAGTAAATTTGCGATGATTTAGGGCTGTGGCTATTTCGGGTATTCGCGAAAAAGGCTAAGCATTACAGTCAGCTATTTCGGTTTTTGCTCTTTAGCGCTACTGAGCAATTCCGGTGATCTGCAATCGGTTCATCGCTACGTTTACGGCATTGTTTAGCTTTCAATGGCACTCGGTTTAGTGTTGAGTAATCAGCCTTGTTTTGGATATGCTGTTATGACATTATTTGCTACATTCCTGCTGTATATGGCTGTTAAATTTACTGCGTGTAGGTAGCTTAAGATAGTTTTCCATTTTTGCACAAACTTAATTTACTCTATTTCCCAAGCTGCTTGAAAAAAGTCTCTTTCGCATAGCATAGCGTAGCGATAGGTTGCTTCTACTTCTGGCCCAGCATCTGCGTAGCGATCGACCAAACCTTCTAGGCGTTTTGCTAAAATCTCAAAATCTGGGCTGCTATAGGTGGAAATCCAGTCGCTAAAGGCGTGTTCCGGTATATTACCTGTAGCTAGCTGCTGTCCCAAAAAAGCATACAACCGCAAGCAAGGAGTCATGGCGGCTACTGTCAAACCTACACCACTCCCCCAGGCTGTCGCTAATAAAAAATCTGTGTAGCGGCGGGTAGCGATTCCCGGTTTGGTCTCTTGTAAGTTTACCCCCCATTTGGCTGCATATCCTTGATGCAAACGAAGTTCTTCTAAAACGCCACTACCGAGATTGTGGAGAATTTCAAACCCACCCCAGTCGGGTGCTTTTGCCGCAGCGATACTATAAGCGCGAGCGAAGGCTCCCAGAAAAAATGCGTCTTGTGCAACGTAATATGCAAAACTATTTTGGGGGAGGCTGCCGTGAGCAATGCCTCTGACAAAGGGATGTTGCAGACAAGCTTCGCTTAAGTCTTGATTTGCTTGCCAAAGATCATTGGAATTTGTCATGCAATTTTGAATCGATGGGTTATGATTGTAATTTTTATAGTCTGACTAAACATCTATGATAACAGATGTTTTCGCTGGGCGTGTGTCAGTCTTATGGTATCTTTTATTTTTCGTATTTAAGAAAATAGATAAGTGTTGGTACGCGGCTATTGGGTGGGCTGCTGTTGTCTGGCTCAAAGAGCGAAATTACCTGCCGAACATCTCTGGTGAAGCAGCCAGGGTGTTTTGGGAAAAAGAAACTTTTGATTTAACGGTTGAAAAGCCGATTTTTAAACAGAAACTGCAATGAACGATACACCTAAGTATTCCTTGGTAATTCCTATCTATAACGAAGAAGAAAATCTCGCTGAATTGTATCGGCGAATTAGTGCGGTGATTGATCGAATGGACGGCCCAGTAGAATTAATTTTAATCAATGATGGCAGTCGCGATCGCTCTCTAGAACTTTTGCGAGAATTGCACGAAAAAGACTCGCGAATTTGTTACCTCAGTTTGGCCCGCAATTTCGGTCATCAAATAGCTGTAACTGCTGGTTTAAACTTTTCTAGCGGTCAAGTTGTAGTCATCATGGACGGCGATTTGCAAGACCCACCAGAGCTAATTATAGATATGGTAGAACAGTGGCAGCAGGGCTATCAAGTTGTTTACGCTCAACGCACTCAACGCCGTCAAGAAGGTTGGTTTAAGCGGTTACCAGCTTATATGTATTATCGCATTTTGCGCCATCTTGCTGATGTTGATATTCCGATAGATACCGGAGATTTTTGTTTGATGGATAGGTGCGTGGTAGATGTACTCAACGCCATGCCAGAACGCAATCGTTACATTCGGGGACTGCGGGCTTGGATTGGTTTTAAACAAACGGCGGTTAAGTTTGAACGTGATCCGCGTTTTGCAGGCGAGGTTAAGTATACCTTCAGAAAATCTTTAAGTTTGGCGATGAATGGTTTAGTCTCTTTTTCAAAAGTTCCCCTCCGACTTTCGATTTATATGGGGTTATTTGCTGCTTTTATATCTGTGTTAATGGCTTTTTTGATTTTGTATTGGCGGCTTTTTTATCCAAGTTCTGCCTTAACTGGTTTGACAATTGTGATGATGGCTGTTTTCTTTTTGGGTGCGGTGCAGTTGGTGAGTATTGGGATTTTGGGCCAGTATATAGGGCGTATTTACGAGGAGGTGAAGGGCCGACCACTTTATACGCTGGCAGAAGTTGCTGGTTTTGGCGATCGACACCGATCGCCAAAATAATTTTAGCAAACAACGGTTAACTCATCGTGCCTAAATTATCTAATTTATGAGATAATTTAAGATTATAAAATCTTCTCAAGACTCATCTTTAAACTTTACGAGTATTCCCCATCGGGCAATTGCTATAAAGTTCGCTTGCTGTTAACTCAACTTAATATTCCCTTCGATCGCACAGAAATTGATATTCTTCAAGGAAAAAGCCGTTCGGCAGAGTCTGTTCTCAAGCAATGCCATCACCAAATTGATGCAGATGGTCAAAACATCGATTTAAATCGAGAGGAAATTGAGCAAGTTGTCGATCGCATTGCATCCCAAGGTTTACGGGTTCTGGCATTTGCTAAAAAAGAAATCTCTGCCCAAAAGCAGGGGATCGATCGCGAAGATATTGACGAATATCTAGTCTTTCTGGGACTCCAAGGCATGATAGACCCACCCACAGCCGAAGCGATCGTCGCCGTGCGAACTTGTCAGTCTGTGGGAATTCAAGTCAAAATGATCACGGGCGATCATGCCCTAACTGTGGCCATGATCGCCCGTAAAATGGGACTGGGCCAAGAATCAGATGCCCTGGTGTTCACTGGGAAGCAACTGGCAGAAATGGACGCTCAAGAACTGGCGAATGTCGTTGAAGTTAGTAATGTGTTTGCCCGGGTTGCGCCTGAACAGAAACTGCGACTGGTGGAAGCTTTGCAGTCTAAAAGTGAAATTGTTGCCATGACTGGAGATGGGGTCAATGATGCCCCAGCACTGAAGCAGGCGGATATTGGCATAGCGATGGGGATTACAGGCACGGAAGTTGCCAAAGAAGCAGCAGATATGGTGTTGACCGATGATAACTTTGCCTCCATTGAAGCCGCCATAGAAGAAGGACGCACCGTTTATGGCAACCTGCTGAAAACCATTGGGTTTATCCTACCCGTTAATCGTGGAGAGGCGCTGACCATATAGGTGGGAATCTTGGCTGGTACCACCCTGCCAATTTTGCCGGTGCAGATTCTCTGGGTGAATATGGTGAGTTCCGTCGCCCTTAGTGCCACTCTAGCGTTTGAGCCAAAATCGTCTGAGACTATGCAGCGATCGCCCCGCCGTCCCAATGAACCCCTATTAACGAAAAAATTGCTGTGGCGCATCCTGATTATTTCCATCTTCAATCTCATTGCTGTAGTTGGAATTTTTGAATTGGCTTCGCAAGCCACAGGTAATATCAATTTGGCTCGGACAATGGCAGTCCATACCCTCGTTTCCGCAGAAACCTTTTACTTATTGAGTATTAGCCAATGTATTCCATCTCTGTTTGCGTATTTTAAATATCGCACTCAAGAAATTGCCTTTATTCCTGCGATCGGTGTGGCTTGTGTGTTTATATTTCAAGTTTTATTTAGCCAGTTGACTTTCATAAACCCGCTATGTGCTACCCAACCGCTTATAGCCTTTCTCAGAAAGATGAGGTACAATAACAGCAGTGTGTAAACCAGTTAAAAATATTTGATGATGTAACT
>NZ_JAUBQQ010000167.1:0-1188 GCF_036701335.1 Microcoleus sp. Pol12B5
CCCCTTGTATCTTAAAAGAGTTGGTGTAGCGATCGTACCGTCAAGCAGGCGATCGCTCCGTCAAGCAGGCAATCGTACCGTCAAGCAGGCGATCGCTCCATCAAATAGGTGATCGCTCTATCAAGTAGGGGTAAATCTAAAGAAACAAGAAAAATGTAGCGCCTTGGTGCAAGTTTCAGCAGAAAGTGTTGTTTAAGGACATCAGAAATCGGTGAAGTTGGCCCGCCCCTTAGACTTTCGCAAGTCTGTTGTGTAGATAAGCTCCCATTACTGATGACAGGCGCACACAAACTGGACAGTATCTTAGGCTCTCGGCATCGTCGGGAAAGCCTGCATTGACAAGGTTAGTCTTCAATTGCCTGTCGGTTCTTTCATAAATCGGAGTATATTGGGAGCCAAAAATGACATCAACAGTCTTAGGCATAGACATCAGTAAAAAAGACTTTTATGTCTCCTTGCTGACTGAAAGCCGTGCGACTAAACCCAAAAAGTTTACTAACAATACTCAAGGGTTTGAGAGTTTACATAACTGGCTCAAACAACAAAGTGTAGTCGCTATCCATGCTTGTATGGAAGCTACTAGCATTTACGGGGAAGCTTTAGCCGAATTCCTCTATGGGGCTGGGTTTCAGGTAAGTATCGTCAATCCGGCCCGGATTAAAGGGTTTGCTAAAAGCGAACTTCTGCGAACTAAAACCGACTCCGTAGATGCAGCACTGATTGCTCGTTTTTGTGCGGCGATGAAACCATCTCTGTGGACACCAACCGCGCCCGAAGTCAAGGAATTACAAGCTTTGTTGCGACGGCTAGAATCAGTCACAGAAATGATGACGAGCGAACAAAACCGTTTGGAAACAGCTACGCCAACTGTTGCTGGCCTTACCCTGGCACACTTAGAGTATCTAAGAGAGCAACAACAACTGATCAAAAAACTGATTAGTGACCATTTTGACCAACATCCCCATTTAAAACAACAGCGTGAGCTGTTGACCTCAATTCCTGGCATTGGTGATTTAACAGCTTCTGTATTATTAGCTGAAATTGGTGAGGTTTCTGATTACGATAATGCTCGTCAATTAGCAGCCTATGCCGGTTTAACTCCCAGCGAACGCACTTCTGGGACTTCGGTTAAGGGCAAAACTCGTTTGTCCTGCACTGGCAATGTCCGACTGCGAAAGGCATTATATA
>NZ_JAUBQQ010000168.1:0-1172 GCF_036701335.1 Microcoleus sp. Pol12B5
TATGCTTCTACTTGGGCTTTTAAATCCCCTGATTCGTTAAAATTATCCCAGCTCATCCGGTCTAAAAATACATATCCTTCAAAGCAGCTCGCTGATAGTTTGGCTCCAAACTCTACGCTTTTCCCGGCTTTTCCTCTGACAATAGGACGAATATGGGGTTGACTTAAACTTACTATTCTATCCTCAATGCTCTGTTTATCGTTGTCAAATAACCACTGTTGTTGGCGAGCGACTTCTGTGAGGACTAGCAAGGTTTTATATTGCTTTTTATTCAGACATTCTAGGCTCGCACCTGAATCGATTAACTGTTCAATATGAGAAGCGTTTCTTTTGATGTATTGAAGTTGTTTTTTAATTGCCTGTCTTCTTTTGTTTCGGGTGGGTCGTCTTTGTTTCGCTACTGCTAAGTAATCTTTTCGGGCGAGATTACGGTAGGTTCTTGGTTTTTTAGTGGTGTTTTCTTTAATTTGTTTATACAGAATGTCTATGATTTTTTCGGTATGAACTCTGGCTCTGTTTAATAGTCCTAAGTCGGTCGGATAACTAATGTCGGCTGGGGCGCAGGTTGCATCTACAATCAACTTACCACGATTGGGTGACTCATTTTTGCCGTCCGAATCCTTTTTTTTTTTGGTGGACGGGCGTGATTTCTCGCATTTTTTCGACCATGCGTTCGTTCACTTTATTAATTAGGTTGGGACTAATTCTTTGGCGAAAGTGCACTAATAAAGATGGGTCAAATGCGAGTTCATTACTGTAGCTTGAGCGACCGATAAAGTATTGTAGATAGGGGTTTTCACGGATTTGTTCTACCGTTTCGCGATCGCTAATTCCCAGCTTTTCCTTGATAATTAACGCCCCCAATGCCATCCGAAAGGATTTGGCTGGTGCGCCCTTTTCTGTGGGGAAGTTTTCAGCATATTCTGATTCAAATTCTGACCACGGGATTAGTTCGCCCATTTTTACCCAACGGTTGTCAGCAGACAACCTTCCTCCGAAAGGCAGTTCAAACTCGGATGGGGGGCTGGAGGCAAGCTCAGCTTTTTTGTACATGATCGCAGGTGGTGATGCACGGGTTTTGACCTATTTTACCTGTTTATCTTGCACTTTATTCTCGATTGCGCGCTCGAAACCCAGGGCACGCAATATGCGCTCGATTATTCAGCAAGCCC
>NZ_JAUBQQ010000124.1:0-5893 GCF_036701335.1 Microcoleus sp. Pol12B5
TGCTGCCTATCTTTTTTGAACACACATTGGCTCAATCCTCACCACCTCTGGGTTTCAGGCTGGTTGTCACCCCCCAGAAGGAGTTTAATATTAATTCCGGTTGCATCGGAATGATTGAACCGCAGAGTACGCAGAGATCGCAGAGGAAGAGAAGAGAGAGATGAATAATTTCGATGCACACGGAAAGGATATAATACCACTTCTAAATACTTAGGCTACCCCTCGATTTCGATCGGCGGGTAACTGCGAGGGTACAAGTTCCAAATACTACCGCTAGGCGAGCGTACCTCTTACCAATTTTTAATTTCGAGTATCGGAAGCGCCAAGATTATAAGAAACTTTTGACTGCTCAACTGTTACTACTTCCGAAATAGATTGTTCTGCTGCTACCTCTAACTTTGGCAATGGTAGATGCTTCATTTCCCAAACTTTCAGCAAAATTAGATATTCATAAAAAGCTTGCAGCGTGCACCAAGCCAATCCCGCTTGGCCGTCAAGAAATCCGCCCAGTAAAATATACATATAGAAAAAGCGCACCACAGGCCGCAAAGGCAAGCGCAAAGAAAAATCTTTCAAAGCGCGGCGCCTTTCCACCTCCGACGCGCCAAACAATAAACCCCACCAATTTACTTGACCTGCTTCTAATTGGCGGAGAGTTTCAGCCGCCTCGTCAGTCGAGTAGCGGTTGTGCTTTTCAATCCAGCGGGAAAGACCTTTGCTGCAAGTATAGTGAGGGTAAGTTTCCTTCAAAAAGTCAGTAGGCCCGTTGCAGACTTCGCGTTCAGTGTGACCGTAGTCAGTAAACCACACTCGGTCTTTGCGAAAGAGGCGCATTTGATAACGGGGATATTGAGTGCTGCGGCGAATCCAGCGCTGCATAAATATTACTTTTTCAGCTACGTAATAGCCGATATATTCTTGACTTTCGATCGCCTTTAAGCATTCAGCAAACAGTGCAGGCGTCATCCGCTCGTCAGCTTCGAGGATGTAAACCCATTCGTACTTGCACGGGACTTCTTGGAGCATCCAAGTCCGCTGGCGTCCGTGAGTTTCAAAGGGGTGCTGCACTGTTTGCACGGCATAGTTCTGAACAATCTCAAGGGTGCGATCGGTGCTGAAAGAATCAACTACAATGATATCGTCACAAAGCAGCGCCGATTCAATGCAAGCGGCGATATCAATCTCTTCGTTGTAAGTCAGAATATAAATTGAGAACATTCCCAGCTTTCAGTAAGGGCAAACTATTTGGTAAACAAACTATTTCTCAGGGATGTCTCGACCAGCGCGATCCCTGCCAGCGCTGGTCAATTTTTGCGGCGGCCGAACCGCAAAATTCCCATACTTCTCAATCCCGTCCAACCGACAGTAATGTAGCCGATCGCTAACAGCAAACTGGTGATTCCCGTCTGCAAACTCGAATTTCTCGATCGAGTTCTTAACTCTTTCTCTTTTTGTTGCTTGCGGGTGCGAATCTCGTTGCGAGCTTGAGTGGGAAGTGATTGAGCTTGCTGTTCCAAGAACTTGTCGAGGGCTTTCGGGTCATTCTTCGACTCCTGAAGCACAGCTTTCAATTCCTTGGGAACCTCTGGACTCTTGAGTGCTTCTTGCAGCTTCCCGTCGTCTTGCAGCAGCGCCCCTATCTGGGTGCGACGCTGGCTTTTGAGCTGTTCTACCTGAGCTTTAAATTGAGGGCTTTTAAGTTGTGCCTCAAGTTGACCTTCCGCTTGTCCGGCTTCTTGATCGACTTGAGCCAGAGCATCCTTGAGTTCCAAACGAGTATTGTTGAGGTGAACGGGAACCAGAGATAGGTAAACTAGACCTAACAAGCTGGAAATCAACAGCGCCCAGAATCGCAAGTCCAGCCAAACATTGCGTCGCTCAATAGAGACTCCACTGCTGCTGTCCACCCAAAAGCCAGTCATCAGGAGGGCGATACCGATCAAAGGAATAATGCCCTTGTCAACTATCTGAGTTGCAGCAGTCAACTGCCAGCCTCGATTGAGAAGGTCTGAAGTTTCTCCCGGCAGCGACAGAACAATGCAGTCAAGCAAAGCAGAGAGAATCAAGATAATCCCGACTACTTTGAGAGTTCGAGCAGCTACTGAAGAAAATTGACGGCTATTACTTGCTTTCATAATTCGTGTTAGATAATTCTACACCGTTAGATTCAAGGGGGTAGTTGAGTGGATTTTGTTGAACGAGTTTAGCTATTTTCCACCAAAATAGCTGCTTCGGATACCGAACTCGACTTTCCTCTGGGTTTTCACAGGCTGCGGTTGCGATCAAAAAGGTCGAGTTTCTGCACAGCTATATAGAGTTGGACACAGGAGGCTGTGCGCTTCTGGGTTGGCTGTAAAGCTTGGTCAAGATAGCGCCCAGACTCTGCTGCAAGCAACTGCTGGCTTCTTCTATAGTCTGACGAATCCAGCGTAAAGATGAGTTCTGCACGCTTGGGCTCGGTGCTTTTAACTAGCTTTCGCTCGCGCGGCGGTGTCAGAAATAATAGACACAGGAGGAGCGCGTTTCGTTGGGTTTCACCCCCTAGGGCTCTCACTCCCCGATCGCCTGCCCGATGCGGTGGAACTCTCATCCCTTGTCTTATAGTAATTGATATAAGAGAGGGCGGGAATAAATAATTGTTTACCAACCTTTTTAACATCCAATTACCAACAGCACGATACGGCAGTCACAAATACCCGAATAGCGGTTTTTTACTGGAAAATTCTGTTTACCATATCAGCTTCGTCGCAGGTAATTTTTACTTCTATATTCTTGCTTAAGAGTCAGACATGACTAATGCCTACTTAGTCATGTCTGACTATTAATTATTGCCAGGTTGAAGGATTTATTGTTCAATATTAAAAGTGCAAAAATTCAGTTTTTTTGGTAGGATAATTTTGCTCGCTGTTCAAATTTCGTGGTAATGACTGCAATGATTTCTAATGTTTACACGTTGAAAGAACTTGAAAAATCGCTCGCATCCGATCCGGACAAGTGGCGTCCGCTCGTGTTTACTAACGGGTGCTTCGATATCCTGCACTGCGGTCACGTCCGCTATTTGCAGGCAGCAAAAAATTTGGGGCGATCGCTCGTGGTGGGCTTGAATAGCGACGCCAGCGTGCAAGCTATCAAACCCCAGCAGCCGGGATTGCCACCCCGCCCGATCGTACCGGAAAATCAGCGAGCCGAAGTGTTGGCCGCCCTCAAACCAGTAGACGCCGTAATAATTTTTGCCGAGATTACAGCAATTAAACTGATAAATATCCTGAAGCCTGATATATACGTTAAAGGAGGCGACTATCAAGTCGAAACTCTGCCAGAAGCACCGGCTGTTATCGCCGGAGGTGGCAAGATTTCCTTAATCGAAATAGAAGTTCCGAGTTCTACGAGTGCGATCGTCAAACGCATTTTACAATTAGGTACTTAACCCTCGATCGCAAACAGCAAACAGTGAGCTAAACTCAGAAGTTGCCCCATCATCAAAAAACACGCTTGGTGCGCGCGTGCGAAGCTATCCCGTAGGGAATCGCTCGTACAACTTCATTCCAATTGCTAAGCAGGAGATAATTTTAATGGAACTCACAAGCAATAACACGATCGCGGAAATCTTACAAAGACACAAAGCAGAGTTACTAGCAGACTGGCTCAAAGAACTGCAAAATACCGGGCTGCGGCGGGACGACTTGATGAGAGCCAAAGAATTGCGCTCCGAGTGTCAAGAGTTCCTGCAATTGCTCCACATTGCAGTCGGGCACGGTAATTTTAGCGACATCCAGACACCCGAATGGGAAAATATGCGGGTGTTGCTAGCAGAAGTTTCGCGATCGCGCGTTCAGAGAGGCTTTACTCCTTCAGAGATAGCGAGTTTCATTTTATGCTTCAAAAAGCCATTGTTCGATCGGCTTTGTCATGAACTCACAGAAAACCGCGACGCACTTGTCGAACAACTTTGGCTTTCCACCAGTTTATTAGACCAGCTTGGCCTTTGGGTGACAGAAATCTTTCTCAAAGCTCGCGAAGAAGTCATCGAACGCCAGCAGCAAGAAATGCTCGAATTGTCAACACCCGTAGTCAAACTTTGGCAAGGCATTCTCGCTTTACCCATGATCGGGACTCTCGACAGTGCCCGCACTCAAATAGTAATGGAAACTCTGTTGCAGGAAATCATGGAAACCGGCTCAGAATTTGCGATTTTAGACATTACAGGCGTGCCGACTGTTGACACTTTAGTTGCTCAACATTTATTAAAAACTGTCGCCGCCGCCCGTTTAATGGGTACTGAGTGCATCATCAGTGGCATTCGTCCGCAAATAGCTCAAACCATAGTTCATTTGGGAGTTGACTTGCAGGATATTCTCACAAAAGCTACTTTAGCAGATGCTTTTAAGGTCGCGTTGCAGCGCCAAGGTTTAACTATAAAAAATCTTAAAGAGGAAAGATAAACATATTGCAGTCTGACAGGTAAACCCAAGTAAAACTTAACGAATAGGTAAATTTGTGGAACGAATACCGATTCTTCAAATGGGAGAATTTTTGCTAGTAACAATTCAGGTAGATATGCACGATCGCTTAGCAATGACGCTGCAAGATGACCTGACGAACCGCATCGTCAAAACAGGTGTCAAAGGTGTGTTAATAGAAATTTCTTCCCTCGAAATTGTTGATTCTTTTATCGGTCGGATTATCAACAATATCGCTAGTATGTCACGAATTTTAGATGCGGAGACAGTTGTAGTCGGGATGCAGCCAGCGGTTGCTATTACCCTCGTTGAGTTGGGCCTTTCCCTGACAGGAGTTCGCACAGCTTTAAGCGTTGAAAAGGGCATGATTTTGTTGCGAAAATCCTTGGGTTTGTCTCTTGACGAGCAAGCGTAAGCAGTCGATTAATTGTCCCCTGACTGAGGCACAGGCAATCACGAAACCTAGTTTGTTTGTACATACCTTGTTGACAAACTGAAGATTTCTTAGGAGAGGGCTTACGCACTCAAGGGGGTTAAATCAAGGGTTTGAGATTCCTGCACTATCTTCTCTTTTGAGAGAAAATCGTAGTAAGTGCGTAAGTCTTATTAGGAGAAACTAAGTTGATGAGTCTAAGTCCTATATTTTGGGGAGAAGTTCTATTTTGGTACAGTAGCCGCCATGTCAAAACGTGAGACACTAGAAATCCGATCGTCATCCGATATAGTCCACGTCCGACAGCAAGTGCGAACTTGGGCTGTAGCAATGGGATTCGGTTTACTAGACCAAACGAAAATCGTTACCGCAGCCAGCGAACTCGCCCGCAATACTGTAGAGTACGGCAAAGGGGGAACTGTAACTCTCGAAACACTCCAATTAGGCACCCGCAAAGGGCTACGGCTGATATTTGAAGACAAGGGCCCGGGAATTCCCGACATCGAATTGGCTATGACTGACGGTTATACTTCTAATCAGGGTTTGGGTTTGGGACTCAGTGGTTCTAAACGGTTGATGCACGAATTTGAAATTGTTTCCAAAGTGGGTAAGGGGACTAAAATTGCGATCGTCCGCTGGCGGTGAGTAAGTAATACGATTTGAGAGTTGAGATTTTAGATTACAGCATTGGGAATGAGTGAAAGCATCCAGGATACAAACCCCCGGATGAATCCGTGGGTTCAATGCTTCCATTCTTTAATCTAAAATCTAAAATCTAAAATCTAAAATCGATTGACTGAGGACGATCGGGGTTTGGAGCTTGCGTATAGTTGTATTATTTTTTAAAATTGGTATAAATAGCAACCAGCAAAGCCAAGAAGTGATTCTGGGAATGCCACACCATACCCGGAGAGGGTTGGCGTATGGAGGATTTCAGTGCGATTCGTTGAAACGTGAATCACGGTAATCAGTCCGTACATAGCGTTTCCAGCCACAAGGC
>NZ_JAUBQQ010000169.1:0-1140 GCF_036701335.1 Microcoleus sp. Pol12B5
TAGGACTTACGCATTGACAGAATAACAAAATAGTGCATTGATAAATAAGGGTCGTCTAGTAATGGGTATGGGAGAATGAGAGAAATTACTAAACCCTCGACAGCACAATGCAATCTAGACATCTACACCTTATTTTTGCTGTCAGAGCCAAAATATGGAGGGTGCAGTAGGTTAGCCGAGATATTGGGAGATGTTTCACATGATAGTATCAATCGCTTTTTATTGAGAGAGAGATATGAACCAAAAGATTTATTTAGCATAATAGAGAAAATTATCAACCTGGTAGGGGGGATATTAAGTGTAGACGATACAGTCATAGAAAAGATTTACAGCGACCCTAAAAATGCGGAATTAATCAGTTATTTTTGGTCAGGAAAAGCCCATAAAACTATTATCGGCTTAAATTTAATCACTCTATATTACAGCGATATTAATGGTAATTCAGTGCCAATAAATTATAGAATATATGATAAAAAGGAGGGAAAAACAAAAAACGATTATTTTAGAGAAATGGTAAGTGAAATAATAAGCTGGGGAGTCAAACCCAGAATGGTAACAGGAGATAGTTGGTATTCAGGAGTAGAAAACTTGAAATTTCTCAAAAACCAGAAATTGGGTTTCCTATTCGGAATTGAAAAAAATAGAACTGTTTCAAATGAACCACACAAGTATTGTCAGGTAAGCACTCTGGCTATTCCCGAAGAAGGATTAAAGACTCATCTGAAAGAATTTGGATTTATAAAGTTGTTTAGGAAAGACTTTAAAAAAGAAGACTCTAGACATTATATTTTATATCTGCCAGATGAGGAGAAAATTCAAGACATAACCAGAAGTACCTTCGTCACAATTCATGATACTCATTGGGGTATTGAAACTTTTCATCGTGCTATAAAACAAGTATGTGGAATTTGTCGATTTATGGTTAGAGATACCTCTGCCATAAAAACACATATATTTTGTTCACTTCAAGCTTTTGTGAAATTGGAGTTTATGCGCTCTGAAAACATAATTAGCAATTGGTATGAAGTACAGAGGAATCTGTTTACTTCTGTTATCCGTGAGCATATTTTTGCCAACCTTCACAAGGATGCCATTATCTAGACTACATAGATGATATTTTTTGTCAATGCGTAAGTCCTA
>NZ_JAUBQQ010000125.1:0-5708 GCF_036701335.1 Microcoleus sp. Pol12B5
GAGATAGCCTCCTGCGCTTGTTTATTAAGTTGTGGGTGCCTCACTTCTCCGGGCCTCCTACGGCCTGAGTGGGCTGGGTTTTGGTGAGTCTCTCAATCTCAGAGCTGGGGACGAGGTATCTGCCATTTGGCAGCTTTTCGGTCCAGATCCAGCCTCGTTCTTTCCAGTTGAGAAGTGTTTGAGGGGTGACGTGCAAAAGCTTTGCAGCTTCTGCGATGTTGTATGAAGTTACGGATGTCATGAGGTGTCTCTGCTTGCATTAGCTGCATTTCCTCACTCGCCTCGTTGCCCCTTCCTCCCTGAAAAAGTAAAGTTCTCTTGACAGATGCTTTTTCCTGGGTTAGAATCGTCCTGCTAGTAGAGAGCGCTGCAGTCCGATCCTTTTGGGGGTTGAGATTCAGTTTTGGACCGCCTTCATGTCCGGCAAGACATGGGGCGGTTTTGCTTTTAATGCTGTTCAACGAATCCAGACGAAGACCACTAGGTAAAGGCATCATTGCCTTTTGTTTGGTAGCATGAATTCGCTTGATTTGAACTCAAGGATATCCCTGCTTGGCTGAGATGCCAGTGGTCTGTAGAATTAACCATGTATAGATCAGGACTTTCTGACTTTGGTCCACTTCGTCAGCTTCTCCCAAAGGTTCGATTTCGGCTCTGGAGCTGGTAGAGCCTTGATTACTCGGTCCTGCAGTTGACTGAGCTGGGCTGTTAAATCGTGGTTTTGGTCCGCAAGGTTCCGGACTTCATGTGCCAGCGGCCTGAGCTGTTGGACTTCGTGCCGTAGCTCCTCGATCATGGCCATTTGTGCCTCTGCCAGAGCCTTCAGGGTTGCCAGGTCCCCGGTGTCGAGCTTCGTGCCTTCAGCGGCTGGTATCGGCTCTGAGACGGCCTTTTTAGGGGTGGCTTTTGATGCGCGCTCAAGATCCTCGGCGGTTACCCGGTATTCCTTCCCCTTGGGTCCCTCGATCAGCTCGGCGGCCAGGCGGCCTGACTTGATCCAACGGCGTAGAGTCTTCTCTGAGACTCCAGCGGCCTTGATTGCTTCAGCCAGCGATAGAGTCTCATTCATGCGGCCTCCCTTCTCTGCAGGACCACACGGACCGTAGAGGCGTGCCAGGTCCCACCCTTGGCGGTTGGCACGTTCCGGACGTTCAATTCGTTGGCGATGGCCAGCATCCCCTTTCCTTCGGCTCTGAGGCTTAGAATCAGGTCCTCGGTATCGCTTTCAATCATTGGCCTGGCTCCGAGAATAACACCCTGGGCTTTCTTCTCGGCCAGTCCCTCGCGGGTTCTGAGTCCGATCAACTCTCGCTCAAGCTGGGCAAAGGTGGCCATCATGCTGAGTTGTGCTCTGCCATGAGGGGTGGTTGTGTCTAGCCGGGCATCCAAGAGGCTGAGATTCCAGCCGTAGTGCTGGGCCATGTCCCCTACCTGGCAAACGTCTTTTACCGATCGGCTGAGGCGGTCGAGCTTGGCGGCCATCAGTACATCAGCCTCCCCTTTGTTCAGCAGGTCCAGAGCCTTCTGCAGTCCAGGGCGGTTGAGAGTCTTTCCAGAGATTCCACCGTCCTCGATCAGCTCGGCCAGGTGCCAGCCGTTCCTTTCACACTCGGCGATGATGGCGGCTTTCTGACTGGCCAGGCCTGCACCAGAATCAACCTGCTGGTCAGTCGAGACCCGGACGTAGCCGATAACGTGCTTGGTCTCTCTCTGGCTGGTCTTCGTCTTTCGTGCCCTGGGCATAACAAGACTATACACGAAACGTTCGTCTCATGTATACGGTCCCTGGTCACTTTCTTATTTTGTCTAGTCAGAGTGCTTTTTAGCGTGTACAGTTTTCGTTGCGCACCTGTCCAATTTTGAACCTGTAGCCTGGTCAATTTTGTCTGGTCATCATTCATGTCCACCCTGGTCAATATGGCTGGTCATACTGTCCAGAGCCTTCTGCAGTCCAGGGCGGCTTTTACAACGTCCAAAGGTAGGAGCATGAGAGGAAACACCGTGAGAAACACCGCGACCCAGTCAGGGCGAAACGGGGGACGGCTGAAGGTTGGGAACCCAGGCAACAAAGGCGGCGGCAGGATCAAGGATGAGCTGCGGTTAGAGCTGGTCGAGTGCTTTGAGGTTGGGATTCAGAAACTCAAACTGCGACTATTTCGAGATTCCATGTCCACGGGTGAGCTGGTGCGGCTGGTGGATCTTCTCGGTAAATATGCCCTGCCCTACGTGGTCGAAGAGAATGAACCCCCGCAGATTGATCTCTCTATGCTTTCGCTGTCGGCTCTGAAGGAACTGGAGGCGGCATCTAAGGGACGTACTGCTTTGTGGGTCGAGTCAGCCTCTCTGGAGGAACTCCGAGAATGGGCACGAAAGGACGCCAAGGGTGAGCCTACGTTTATCGTGCTTGACTACACAAAAGAGAGCCAATAGCTTCTAAAACTTTCCCCCTGATTTCTGGGGGTAGACCTCTATACATGGTTGGAACTGAAAAAAAGTGAAGGCATCAGCAAGGTGCTTTTGATCTTGATTCAGAAACAATCAGTATGGAGAAAAACCATGTTAATAAAAACGAGCCTAAACGCTCTAGAAGATCTATCGTTTCTGCCTTCTTTGTGAAGGTTCTACCTTGGCTGTGCGCTATATATGAAGGGATTGGCTTCTTAAGCGATGTCCTTGGAATAGTCGAGTTTATAGGGAGGTTCATTCACTAAAACTTTCTTAGCATCAGCGAGGGGGACGGCAGACCTTACAGGGGTCGTACCCCCTTCTTTTGGCTTCAGCCAGCTCCAGGGGTCGCTTGCTTCGTGAGAGATAGCGGCACCTGTCTTTGTGGTACTTGTCGCCTGTCCTGGTGACATAAACCGTCTGTGTCTGTGGCTTGTTGGTGAGAGCCTGGGGAACGACTGCGATAGTCGAGCCTATTAAGGCGATCAGTAGGGCAGAGCGTGATAGATGCCTCACGGTCGCACCTTACCTGGCTCAAATCGCCTTTTAAGGGGAAAGTTTTCGTAGATGGACTCTCAGTGTGGTCCCCGTGAGGGTCACTTATTGACGGGTGGCAGGTTTAAGACTAGAATCAAGAGGTGAATCCAGCCGGAATAAAGCTGTGTCCGAAGTGCCAGAGCCAGCACCAACTGAACGCTCAGGCTTGTCCTTGTGGGCACGTCTTTAGAACTCAATTCGTGCCGCCAAATCAGACTGTGGCGATGCCAGTTCAACCCATGCCCGGATATCAGCCGGACCCGTACGCGAATCCCGGGGGAATCTACGCCATGCCTCAAAAGCGTTCGTCTGCTTGGGCTTGGGGCCTTTCAGGGTTAACCGTTATTGTAGGGGTTGCTCTTTTTCTGCTTTGGCCAAACATCACTATGACATTTGATCGTAATGCCCTTTCTGGTGACTGGGAGATGACTGCTGGTAATCAAACATCAGGAATCATTTTAAAGTCTTCAGGTGAGGGGACCTTCTTGAGTAACTCTACTGTTATCCGAGATTTTAAATGGGAGTTGCCTCGCCCTGGCTTCATCTATATCAAAAGTGAACGATCAGTAGTGTTTGAATATGAGTTTCTACCTGGCGGCGGCTTGAGAATTGGCGAAGGGACTGACGCAACGGTTTACTATCGAAAGGGAACCCGTTAAGTTCTAGACACTTTTAAGGGGAAACTTTTAGTTTTTGACCGACGCGCGCGATTTTATGCATGAGGGATGGCGAGGCACGAGAGATGGCACGCATTGCCCCTCAGAGCCAGTTCTAGGCGTCTTTGACCAGATTCTGGACTCCTTACAGGTGCCATCACACTTGCAACGGTCTAGAAACACCGTGGCCGGCAGTCCGATTTTGAACCTGTAGGTGGTCCGATTTTGTTCGGTTCCGCTCGGCCTGGCTGGTGCCATGCTGATACTTGGCCTGGTCTTTCAGCTTCTGCCGTTTGGCTTCATTGTTCCTGGCATCAATTCTCCTTTGCTTCTCCAGCTTCCAGCCTTCTCTCTGCAGAGCGTGGATCAGCTTTCGGTGTTCACCGCGGCCAAGACTTCCACGCATTTGAGCGGCTCTAAGGTGGGCGGCTTCGTCCTCGATCCTGACGTAGCCTTTACCTTTCTTGGCGATGAGCCCAAGAGCTTCAAGCTGGGCCAGGCCTTTGTAAACACTTTGGCGAGTGCGTTTTGCCAAGGGTGCTAGTTCGGCTGCCGTGAGAGGTTCTGAAGGATCAAGAATCAGCCAGTACCTTTTTAACCCGTTCCGGCCAGAGAGTGAATCATGCGAGCATTTGTCGCAATAGGTGACCACTCTTTCTGTACACCCCCCTCCCCCTTCCAGGGGTTGAGTGGTCACTTTTTGAGACACTTTCAGCCTGTAGATTGAGGCTGTTTTTTGACTGCCATTTACTACTTTCTGAATGTGTCCAAGTTCACAGAGCTTTGTAATGCAGTTGCGGGCGGCTGTGTCTGAGCATCCAATAGCTTCGGCCAGGCTTCTTTTACTCAGGTGGAAGGAGTGGCCGTGGTTGAGCTTTGAGAGTCTTTCAATTTCGAGAATGGCAGCGTAGAGGTTTTTTCCCGATTTCTGTACGTCAGGGCACGAAAGGACGTGCTTGGTCCAGGTTTCCCCAAAAGATCTTTTTTTAAAAACCCCCCCCGCGTCAGCGGGTCCAGGTTTCAATCTCGGGAGGGTAGCTCGATCACTGCTGACGTAGTTCCAAACATCTTTTAGGTAGTTGTCCTGCTGTTTTGGGCTTCTGTCTTTGATCTTCTCGCCTGGTCCTTGTGGGTGCCTGAGAATCAATGTTTTAAAGTCCAGGTAGCTCAAGCCTTGCCTGAGAGCCAGCCCAGCGATCAGGCATAGGCGGTCACTTCTGAATCCGATAGGGACTGATTCTCCAGCGAGCTGGTCCAGGTCTAGTTTCTGCTTTGTTGGTTTTTGTGGCCTGGTTCCGTCTCTGAGTAGCTCTAGTATCTGCTGAATGGTTAACCCTTCCGCGCTGGTTGAGCGAGTCTGTCCAGAGCGATGAAGGGCACCAGGCGGCCTGATTCCTTGGGTTCTGACTGCTGAGGGTCCACCTATCTCTTTAATCAGATTTTCACAGTGAAGGCGTTGGGCTTTTGTTTCAACTCTAACCCAGAGATGCGCTTTCCCTGGTCCCCCGCCTGAGTGCATCACTGCTGAGGGGAACCTTAGCTTTCTTTTTAGGGCAAAGGCTTTGTCCAGGCCATCTTCTGTGTCGAAGTCGGCGGCAACAAAATCAAGGTTTGGCAGGATGAAGCCAGCGTCTTTTTGTGGGTCCCAAGTGTTGAGCCAGCGTTGGCCTGTTTTCTTGTTATCAGGGTTCAGGTCATAGAACTGTTTGTCACGGGAGATGACTACGGCTAGCTCTTTTGTGGCGATGGCTTCTGATTCCTCAAGCTGTGGCGGCCTGGTCAGGATCTCGGCGATGCTCACAGGTCCAGTCCCTCCTCGGTGCCGATCTGCAGGGCAGAAAGGGGGATGGCATAGGCGGCCAGCTCGGCTCTGATTTCCTCGCGGGTGGCTTTGGTGCCGACGTTGGCGATGGCTTGGAGGATTGCCAGGGTGGATCTGATTCCCCCTTGATCGTCGTTTTCTTGGCAGGTGGCGAGCTGGTAAGCGGCTTCTGAGATAGCCTCCTGCGCTTGTTTATTAAGTTGTGGGTGCCTCACTTCTCCGGGCCTCCTACGGCCTGAGTGGGCTGG
>NZ_JAUBQQ010000126.1:0-5576 GCF_036701335.1 Microcoleus sp. Pol12B5
CGGAGCGATCGCCTGCTTGACGGTACGATCGCTACACCAACTCTTTTAAGATACAAGGGGCGGGTTCACCAACAATACCTGCCAATAATTGACCCTCTCAAAAACCCGCCCCGACCGGGATATTATGGTTGTCGATCGGACATGACATAATTTCTGGTTGTGATATCATCCAAGAGTAAATTTATTAAAATTATTTCCTATGATTAGCTTTGGATTCTGGAATGTAATAATTCTAATTGCAGTCGCTTGGTTTCTCAAATATAATTGGCGATTAGATAGCGAAAAAACTGCATGGCAAGATTCTTGGTTTTTAAAACATCCTTCGCTCCAAAGGTTGGCTCAGTTTTTTCGTCAACCTATTGTTAACTTTATTTTGCAAGCAGTTATTGTATTAGTTCTCACCCGATTTCTCTGTTATACCGGTTGGTTGGTTTACAATCTGACTAATCGGCCAGATCCGCCTTACTGGGATTTTAAGTGGTTTTATGTAGCGAGTAGATTAGCCCATCAGCATTTGAGTCCCTTTAATGTCGAGGTGTTTAACATCGGTTTCTGTAGCATTACTAAAGTCTGTGGGTTTATTCCATCTTTTGTTTATCCACCTAATATCATTCCTCCGCTGTGGTTTGTGGGCTATTTCCCGATGAAGACTGCATTCACAATCTGGACTTGGCTGCATCTTATTGCCACAGGTTTTGTTTTATGGGGAGCGAATATCTTGCTAGAGTCGCACTCACGAGCTTTTCGGACTATTTGTAGTATATCAGTTGCATTCCTCTACGGGTTTGTTTTCGATCTTCAAGTTGGCAATGTGGCAACTTTTATTGCGGTTCTGCTGTTATGGATGTTTATTTATGCTAGAAAAGATCGGGATATGATTGCAGGAGTTTTATTAGGTATTGCCCTTTTTAAGCCTACTTTAGTTATATTGTTTCTTCCTTATTTTTTCATCAAAAGACGGTTTCAGCTAGTTTTTATATCTATAGTGACGGTAACTTTTTTGGCAGTTATAGGTCTAGCTGTAACGGGCAATTCCTTAACAGGTTTTATACAGGATGCGACTCGTGGATTTCCACTCTGGCTCAACGACCCATCGAATAATGCTTATATTTCTATGAGTCGCCTTGATTTAAGGGTTATGGGGCCGAGATTTTTCCCCGATAGTCCCTTTGTGGCGAAGCTATTTTCTGACTTGATTATTCTGCTGCTAGTTGGTTTAGTGAGTTGGTATTTTTACAAAAAACAATCTCGCAATGCTTGGTCAAAAAAGGTTGACTTATCTGAAATGGTGCTAATTTCTACTTTGAGTATTGCTATCAATTATTCTCAGCCAACCAGTTCTGTGATGCTAGCACCGGCGGTGGTTTTTTTGCTGAATGATTTATGTTTTCAGATTAAAAATTGTGCCTTCTCTAGGCAAAGAATGTCGGTTTGGTTATTGGCGGCGGGCTGTGTCATGGTGCAAACCGCTGTGATTCATGGCGGGCTGTTGGTGTTTCTAGGAAAGCGGTGGAACTGGAAGGGGGGGGAATTGCCTTATTTGTTTAAAGTAACTATTTTTTCAGTACCGAGTTATGCGATTTTAGGCCTTACGTTAAGTGTTTTAGTCTTAGCAATTACCTCTCTTCGTCAAAAACAGGTTGGTGAATTTGACCCTTTGGATCAGGTTTCGGGTTAGAGGAAAAACAAAACCCCACTCCAACACAAAATAAACGGCCCGACAGGTTGGCAGTTGAGAATGACCCATCAGCCTAGAGATCAAAGGTTAATTGCTGCTGGGTTCATCTTCTGTAGTCTTTTTAGCCAAGTAAGCATCTACAGCTTCAGAGACAATCCGACTTACGAGATTGCTGACTGTCCGGTCTTCTTTCTTGGCCCAATCTTCCAAGACGTTGTAGGCGTTTGGAGGAACGTAGCTGGTGACTCGTTTTAGGTTTTTTGCTGGCAAGTTAGGCAACTGGGAATTTACTTCATACATCGATCGTACTTTCTTTGTACGCCTCTTGCATAGTGACACACGGTGTGATACCGTGTAAATAGTCAAACACAAAACCCCCACCGGTCAGAGTTGCAATCGTTCGATGGGGGCTTGAACTCCCATATTTAGGAGAAACTGTATGATATCACAGCCAAAATCAGTTCCTGAACTGCTCCGGGAAGAAATTCCTGATGTACCTCAAGGTAAGCAACCGATTCGTTTGCTGTTGTGTGGCGTTCCCAAAGCGGTAGACAGCATCGTTAATCTGTTGCACGTTTTAGGTTTTGCAGAAGTTGGGGAATGGAGCCCGCCTCTACCATCGCCGATAGCGGGTGAGGTGATTCGGATTTTAACCCGTTACTGGAAAGAGTAATTGTTGAGGGCGATCGCACGAATTGAAAAAGTGCGATCGTCCATTAACTCACTTCCAAAAGTTGACTCAAAAACTGAATAAAATTTGCCAAAGCCGGAACCTGCTGCTGTGTCTGTTCGCTCACCCAATTATTATCAGCAATACTTGCTGTATTAGTTTTGCCGGGTTTGAGAACGCTGACAACAGTAGCAATTAAAACTTTTTGTTGATCAAAATTTTTCCATTTTAAAGTTTTTATATCTGATTGTGAGAACTCATTTAGATATGAACTAGCTTTCTCCATGTACGCGGGATAAGCTATCTGTCCGCACTCGCACAGTAAAGTATCTAAAACACCTTGCTGCTGATTGTTTGGCAAAACATATATTCCTGTACGCGGGCTATTAGTATCTACAACACCAGGGTTAAGTGGAAAATTAGGAAAATAACTGCGGAACTTATTAGAATATGTTGCGACAATGCGATCGGGAGTTGATTTGTCACAATCGGCAACTATCCCGAATGCTGCCAAGTTTGTTTGATACTCAGAATTAGCAGACAAAATGTCATCCAAATTAGTCACAATATTGCTTCCTTCGCCTTCATAAATTGCTACCGATAGGCTCTCTGTGAACAGAATAGAAGGCATATTAAGACGTTTGTACAAGCTTCCTTGTTTGGGATACTTAGGAATAAATTTGTGCCAGAATTTATTGAATTTACTCTCCAATTCTTTTGACATATCCAATCTTGTCAACTTATCCAATTTATCCCACTCTTCCCGAAAATCTTTAAAACCCAAAAGCTTGAGAACCTTGCCGACAAAGGCCTGATCGTGCGGGCCTTCTACTCCAATAATGGCATATCTCACACGCGAACCTCCAGACCTAAATCCTCCCGCAATCTGTGCAGTCTTTCCCGTTCAAGTCTGATTGCTTTAGTTTCTGACTCCTTTTTTTCCAAACGATAAAGAACTAAATCTGTTTCGGAATTGCTAGCCTCCAACATCGCATCAATTGCTTCTAAACTGTGGGTAGTTGCAAATAACTGCACGTCTAATCGCTGACACCAATCCACAATCCAAGCAAAGGAACTGCCAAGTGCGACCGTATGAATTGCTGTTTCTATCTCGTCAATTAATAAAACGCCACCCTCCACTTTTACCAGTGTTAAAGCAATGAACAGCAAACGCCGCACTCCATCACCAAAAGCACTAAGTGGCGAAATACCTACACGTTTGTGATCGATGTAGAGGCTGGGACGTTTGCCAGTTTGCGACAAAATTACTAAATCAGTAATTTCTGAATCCATCTGTTGAAGTAATTTTATTACTTCGGGCTTAATACCCAACAAAATAACTTCTGACAGCAAGCTAATTTGTAACTGTTCTATTCGGTGAGAAAACGGTGTTACTGTATCAATTGGTAGTACCGCCGTTGAGCGATTTTTTCTGTTAACAAAACGCTGATTTTCCCAAATTTCAAAACTTAGTGATAATTCATTAGGGCTAAAAGTTGTTGCTACTTTGAGTTCTAACTCAGCACCTCGGAGAATATTGTCAAATTCTATTTCCTCAATTTCTAGTTGAGATTCTGAGCTATTTTCTGCCTCGCCTAACTCCGAAACTCCTTCAAACTCTCGGTAAATTGCTCTCAATTCTGTTACAGGAAAATCGCCCGTACTTGAAACATAAGTTTCTCCTTCGTAGACATGGATATGAGAGACTTCACTGTTTTGAGGAAACAGCCATCTAAGAGCATCGAGCTGGGGCTTACGGGAAGATTTAATCTCTCGCCGCCACGATGTGTTCAGCCATTCCAGCGGATCTAAGGGGCGACAATAGGTTGATATCGCCTCTAAAACGCTGGTTTTCCCTGAGTTATTCCCACCAACCAATATGTTGATTTGACCCAAGTCCTGCAAGTTCAAATCTCGCAGGCCTCGGAACCGATGAATGGTTAAATTGTCAAGGTGTTTCATAATTATGACTTAGGCATTTCAACGTAATTCTGAGATGCTTCGCTTCTCTCAGCATGACACATAGGCTTTGCCTAAGTCCCGATCGCCTTATGACTTAGGCGTATAAGTCGATCGCACTTGCAACTCCTTCAACTGCTTCTCGTCCACCCCAGCCGGCGCATTCGTCAGCAAACAACCAGCCTGCTGCGTCTTCGGAAACGCAATCACATCGCGAATAGACTCCTCACCAGCCAACAGCATCACCAACCGATCCAAACCGTAAGCAATGCCTCCGTGGGGCGGAGTTCCATACTCAAACGCATCCAACAAAAAGCCAAACTTATTGTAAGCTTCCTCAGTCGATAAGCCGATCGCCTCAAACACCTTTTCCTGAACTTCCCGCTGATAAATCCGCAGAGAACCGCCGCCGACTTCTGTACCGTTTAACACCAAATCGTAAGCTTGAGCTCTCGCAGTTTTCAAATCATTAATATCGTCAGGATGCGGCGCAGTAAACGGGTGGTGCAATGCTTCCAAACGCTTCTCATCAGCGTTCCATTCAAACATCGGGAAATCTGTCACCCACAGCAGATTCATCTTGTCTTTGTCAATCAATCCCAATTCGTTACCCACGAACAAACGCAATCTATCCAAAGTCTTATTGACAGTTGTCACATCAGCCGCTGCGAATAACAACAAATGACCTGGTTGCGCGCCCGTGCGATCGAGCAATTGCTGTTTTTGCGCTTCCGTCAAATTATCCTTAATTGCGCCGATCGTATCAATTTCGCCATTCTCCCGCACGCGGATGTAAGCCAATCCCTTCGCACCGGCTTCGCTGGCTTCCTTAAACAAATCGCCACCCGGTTTAATCCGCACATTAGAAATCGCATCATTCCCGCCGGGAATCGGCAAAACTTTCACAATTCCGCCTGCAGCAACCGCCCCGGAAAATACCTTAAATCCCGAATCTTTCATCAAATCGGAAACATCGACTAATTCCAAACCGAAGCGAGTGTCTGGTTTGTCGCTACCGTAGCGATCCATTGCTTCAGCGTAAGTCAAGCGCGGAAAAGGACGGGGCAATTCTACGCCTTTGACACTTTGGAAAATCTGGGAAACTAAACCCTCATTTAATTCGAGAACTTCTTCTAAAGACATGAAACTCATTTCCATGTCTAATTGTGTGAATTCCGGCTGTCTGTCCGCGCGCAAATCTTCATCGCGGAAACAGCGGGCAATTTGATAATATCTGTCTAAACCCGAAACCATTAACAATTGTTTGAA
>NZ_JAUBQQ010000127.1:0-5279 GCF_036701335.1 Microcoleus sp. Pol12B5
TTACCCGCAGCTATGTAATCTCGCTGTTGGTCGCCGAAAGCGATATCGCTGCCTGCTTCACCTAATACTGTGTCGTCGCCACCAAAGGAAAGAAATAGTTGGTTGGTTTCGTTTCCTGTTAAGGAATCGTTTCCGGGAGTGCCGATGTTGGTGTTTTGGATGTCGATGAGTTGGGTGGCGTTGGAGTCGAAGTTGAGTATGGGGGAAGGCTGGGGGGGGGTAAATGTGATCGGGGGCAGCAAGGGCAAGGGGGCGCAACCGCAACTGGTATCTGGTTCGGGTACTGGGTTGAATATCGGGCTTGGTGTTGCCGCCGGGACGGGTGGTGTGGGTCTTGGTTCTGGGATGGGTGGTGTGGGTCTTGGTTCTGGGATGGGTGGTGTGGGTGTTGGCGCCGGGACGGGTGGTGTGGGTGTTGGTTCCACTGCGGGTGTGGGTGTTGGTTCCGGGACGGGTGGTGTTGGTGTTGGTTCTGGGATGGGTGGTGTGGGTGTGGGTTCCGGGACGGGTGGCGTGGGTGTTGGTTCTGGGATGGGTGGTGTGGGTGTGGGTTCCGGGACGGGTGGTGTTGGTGTGGGTTCCGGCGCCGGTGTGGGTGTGGGTATTGGTGTTGGTGTTGGTGTTGGTGTTGGTTCGTTCAGGGGAATGGCAGAGACAGTAGCGCTGGCGGGGCTGATAGCGCCCTGGTTGTCTGTAGCGCTGTAGGTGAAATTTGCTGTTGTAAAGTTGGCTGTCGATTGGAAAAATAATTGGTTAATGTCAGCAGGTGTCAGAATTTGACCGGCCGTGACAATCCGGCCGCCGATATCGGGATTGCCTAAAAATATCAGCCCTTCATTTGCTGGTGGGACGGTGTTGATGGTGAAGGATGCGATCGACCCGTCTGGATCTGTGCCGCCTAGTCCTGCGATCAAGACAGTGCTGCTGGGGGCGATATCGAGGTCGACGTTGTTAGCTACTGGCGGTTTGTTTGGCACCGGATCCAGTGCCGATACAGTAGCCCTGGCGCGGCTGGTAGCGCCCTGGTTGTCTGTAGCGCTGTAGGTGAAATTTGCTGTTGTAAAGTTGCTTGTCGATTGGAAAAATAATTGGTTAATGTCAGCAGGTGTCAGAATTTGACCGGCCGTGACAATCGTGCCGCCGGTATCGGGATTGCCTAAAAATATCAGCCCTTCATTTGCTGGTGGGACGGTGTTGATGGTGAAGGATGCGATCGAACCGTCGGGATCACTTCCTCCGAGTCCTGCGATCGCCACAACGCTGCTGGGGGCGATCTCAAGGTTGACGTTGTTAGCTATTGGTCGTAGGTTGGCGGGAGTCGGAGTCGGAGTCGGTGCGGGTGGGGGAGTCGGAGTCGGAGTCGGGGCAGAGGCGATGCTGGTGCTAACAGTTGCGCCGGGATCGCGGCCGTTATTGTTAGCGGGATTCGGGTCATCAGTGGTTGAGGTACTTCTTGCCGTGTTGCTCACAGTCCCCGTCGTCGGGACTGGGAATCTGACAGTCCGGCTGACGGTCACGCCGTCAGCTAAGCTAGCAATGGGCGGAAAGCTGACAATGCCTGTGGCTGGGTCGTAAATACCGCCGTTGGATGCTGTAACGCCCGTTAAACCGGGAACGATGCTGTCTGTAACGGTGATGTTGGTAGCGGTACTCGGCCCTCTGTTTTCGGTGAGAATTGTGTAGGTGACAGTCGATCCGGCTGCCGCAGTAGCGGGTCCGGTTTTGAGCGTCACTACATCGGCGCTATCGGTGATCGTGGTAGTGACTCTTGCCGACGGGCTGCTGCCGTTGTTGTTGGCAGGATTGGGGTCTGGGCTCGTTGAGGTGCTGCTAGCAGTGTTGGCGATGGGGCCGCCGGTGGCGGGAAATGGAAAACGGACGGTTCTGTTGGTGCTGGCTGCGCTGGCTAGGGATGTGATCGCCGGCCAAGTCACAATACCTGTAGTTTGGCTGTAAGTTCCGCCCTCCGAGACGCTGACTCCTGTTAAACCCGGAACAATGGTGTCGCTGATCACCACATTGGTTGCCGCACTCGGCCCACTGTTGGCTGCCGTAATTGTGTAGGTAACAGTCGAGCCCGCAGCCGCAGTAGGGGGCCCGGTTTTGATCGTAGCTACATCGGCGCTATCGGTGATCGTGGTGGTGACTCTTGCCGACGGGCTGCTGCCGTTGTTGTTGTCAGGATTGGGGTCTCGGCTCGTTGAGGTGCTGCTAGCAGTGTTGGCGATGGGGCCGCCGGTGGCGGGAAGTGGAAAACGGACGGTTCTGTTGGTGCTGGCTGCGCTGGCTAGGGATGTGATCGTCGGCCAAGTCACAATACCTGTAGTTTGGCTGTAAGTTCCGCCCTCCGAGACGCTGACTCCTGTTAAACCCGGAACAATGGTGTCGCTGATCACCACATTGGTTGCCGCACTCGGCCCACTGTTGGCTGCCGTAATTGTGTAGGTGACAGTCAAGCCTGCAGCCGCAGTAGGGGGCCCGCTTTTGACCGTCACTACATCAGCGCTATCGTTTGTAATAGTGGTCGTGACCCTCGCATCCGGGCTGCTGCCACTGTTGTTACCGGGTACGGGATCGATCGTGCTGCTGCTGCTGAATACACTGTTGGTAATAGGGCCGAGTGTAGTTGGGGTTGTAACAGTTACGGTGCGCGTGGCGGTGGCCCCAAGAGGTAAATTCGGAATACTCCAGGAAACCAGTCTCGTTGTCGGGTTGAAAGTGCCGTCGCCGTCGGCACTACCAAATACTGCCCCGACGGGCAATTGATCTTCAATCACCACGTTTTCGGCGTCGTTCGGGCCGTTATTTACTGTGGTAATTGTGTAAGTAATGGGGCTACCCGGCGCCGCTGCGGCCGGGCCTGTTTTCGTTGAGGCAACATCTGCTGTAGTAAGCGGCACGTCTATAGTTTGGATAGACAAAGTGCGAACGTCGTGAATATTTGTAGCGTCTCCCGTTGAACCAGCAAAACCAAATTTGAATGTTGCCGGTATTGGCTCGTTTATCTCCTCTTGTAAATTGGCAATGTCGATAAGAGTCTCACCCGGATCTGCAAACGAACCATTATTGTTGAGATCAAAGTTAACAGTGAGATGGTTTGGCGTTGCAGAATTGGGTGGTTGCAAAATAATTTGAACTCTTCTTCTGGCTGCTTCGCGATTGCTAGTAATGGCGTTGATCGGCCCGTTTGGAGGCAGAGGATTTACGGTATCGGGAATATTATCTATTCCCTGCGGCACAAACGTAGAAGTTAAAAATCGATATCCCGTAGATTCGCTACCTCGGAGTGTTACCGAATCTGCTCTACGAGTCACCCCAATTCCTTCTACGCGCCCTTGAGTTTCACTTGAGAAATTTCCAAATTCATCCAATCCAATTCCTAAATAACCTCCCCGTAAACCGGACTGATTTGTGTCTGTATTTTGGGCGTAGCCGAGAGACCCTCCATAGCCTCCAGCTACTGTTGGCGTCACAGTACCGTCAATTAAAAAGAAACTTATGCCGTCCCCTGTCCGCCCTGCTAAATTCGGACGTGCAGTGCCGTCGTAGGCAAATATATCAAAGACAATGTTAAGACCACTATTGACGGGAACCTGACTGTTATAGATGACAAAAGTAGATTGGTCAAAAGTTCTTGTAGTTAATCTTAACGCCCCGCTGCCAACCGGGTCTATGTTCAAACCTGGAAAACTCTCCGTTCCGGTTCCTGCTGTTAAAGCCGGAGCATCTGACGTGCCTGTTACCCCAGAGATCCAAGGTCCGATTAGACGTGCGTCTTGAAAACTTTCGTCCACTAAACTAATGAGGACAGCGCTGTAAGTTTCCTGGGTTTTTGTTTCAAAGGCTATTGCGGTTTTTACTCGTCCGGCTGTAACATTTAATTGCCAGTTTCCTCCTAATTTTGCACTGCCAATTAGATTGTTGGAAGCCGCTATGTTTGCGCCTGTTAATTCTCTCAGCTTCTGCACGAAAGCAATCCCGGCTTTTCCAGATCCAACCTGACACGCTAATATTAAAATATCGGCTTTTTCCGTGAAGGCATGGCGCCACTGTTGCAAATGCCGATCGTACTTTGGTAAGTTTTCATCCTTCAGTAAAGTTGACCCCAGTTGCACCGAAGCTTCATTGCCGTGAGCAACTATCTGAAGGCTGGCAATGGAGCTGCGTTTAGCTAAAATCTCAGTAATTTGTTCTACTCCGTCCAGACTTCGATCAAGGACAATTATCTCTGTCCCCGGTTTGACTCCGCTGGCAAGATGCTGATAATTCTCTACCCTCGGATCGATGCAAACTAAATGTTTTTTACGTTGAGTATTAACGCCCCGGCTCGCTTTTGTTAAACAGGAAATATTAATAGCCGGATTACCGACTAACGGCGTCCCAATCAAAGAAACTTTTATGCAGTCCGTGTCGCGACGATCGCAACTTAATTTGTGAATTGGCGAAGAGTAGTTGCACCATAAATTTTTCATGAGTTAGATAGCTCCTTGATTTGTTAATCATCAATCTTCAGTGGTAGATATTATTGTTAATTGCTAATGGAAATCTCTAATTACTAATTTCTCGACTTCGCATACTTAACAAGTTCTATTTACTTCGATTTTTTTTTGCGCGACATCTTCCTAAAGTAGCAGTTAGCTGTATTTACCTGGTAAATCAGGGTTTTTTTAGCCAATTCAGACGTAGTGCCAACTTATTTTATGATGAAGAAAAATGATCGCAATCTCCGAAAATACACCTTTTAATTAGATATTTTTTACCTAAATGCAGTTGACAAGCATTCTTGTTTGTAGTAAACAAAGCTTGGATTTCCGATTTTCACTCAGACTTGATTCTTTATCAAGAACCAATTTTAGGGCTGTCAATCAGCCCAATGTCAGATAATCTATATTTCACTAAAGAAATGGTTATAAATTTTGTAGTTATCAACTTCGTTTTCTGGCTTTTGTCAAGAATGAATGACTCACCACCAAAATTTCATGGCCGTCAGCAAGTCGAATCAGCAATAATTCATCGGCTTGATATTTTTTGTAGTAATAATTAAAAACTCGGTTTATTTAACAAACCGATTTGCTATAACTTTAGGAAAAATTCAGATAATCTATATTTCACTAAAGAAATGGTTATAAATTTTGTAGTTATCAACTTTTTTTTCTGGGTTTTGTCAAGAATGAATGACTCACCACTAACCAATTTCAGGGTCGTCAGCAAGTCGAATCAGCAATAATTCATCGGCTTGATATTTTTTGTAGTAATAATTAAAAACTCGGTTTATTTAA
>NZ_JAUBQQ010000127.1:5379-5534 GCF_036701335.1 Microcoleus sp. Pol12B5
CAAACCGAGTTGCTATAATTTTAGGAAAAATGCAGCGAATTTAATGCGCTTTGTTTTCAAGGATAAAGAGTGAGAAAATCCAGAGCAGTGATAGAATTATCAGCACCAAAAACCTGAGCCAAAACCTCCCCAGTCGCAGCAACTTGCAGCAGTGT
>NZ_JAUBQQ010000170.1:0-1066 GCF_036701335.1 Microcoleus sp. Pol12B5
AACAAAAACTTGACAATTTTAAAATATCTACATAAATACCAATACTTTCTTAAAAAGTTTTTAGCTTGTAGCCAAATATCTTCAACGGGATTCTGTTGGGGAGCATTGGGAGCAAATAAAATACAAGTAATTGACCAATTCTCAGGTTCTTTGTCACCATTTAGTTCTAATAAAAACTCTCTAAATTCTCCATATTTATGATAACTAGCTCCATCCCAAATCAAGATAATCTTGCGATTTTTATATTTATTTTGTAAGTATTTTATGAATTTAACTGTGGATTCTCCATCACCAGATGGATGGCTCTGAATATGGAATTCTTTGCTTTGATAATTGAGGGCGCCAAAATAAGTTTGTCTATCTTTTTCATTGGTAATTGGGACTTCAATTCTGATTTTTGATTGACCCCAAACATAACCAGTTAGATCACCATGAAGTAGATGACATTCATCTAAAAACAATACTATTATTTCTCCAGACTCTATACCAGCTTTGTTTTTAAATAAAATATCGTTAATCTCTTCCGTCTTTTTTTTTACCAGTTCTTTATCAAATTTAGGATTAGCTTTTTGAGTTTTTTTCCAACTTATTTTCGCCCGGTCGAAAAGTTCATAGTAACTCTGTTTTGATTTATACATCACACCAAACTCTTGAGCTAAATAAGTAATCAACTCATCTAAATTCCAATATTCTTTATTCTTTAACCACTCAATTACTTCAGTATTTTGTCGAGCTGTTAAATACCCTTTTGACCCTTTATGTCCTAGTTTAATTCCGGCGATGCCTTTGGTTTTAAATTGTTTTTTCCAATAACCAATAAAAAATTTACTTACACCTAAAATCTTGCTGATTTCATGGTAGATATTACCTGACAGCGCCATCCTTACAGCTATTGCTCGTTTTAGTTCTCTTGCATCGAGATCGCTTTTAATGAAATCTTCTAATTGGGCTATTTCTTTTTCCATATCTTTTTCTTGCAGTTGTAAGTTATTCATTTTTTTATGGTCACAATCAAGTATTGCATATAATTGTATCATAGTCTTGATAATGATTTAGGATTGCTATA